>JBEAYS010000121.1:0-5138 GCA_041170505.1 Cyanobacteriota bacterium | reverse complement strand
GTCATCTTACCTAACTCTATCTAGGACTAATTTACTTGAGGGTGACGATTATGGTTTATTTGATGTAAATGATTGGGCCGCAAGTGATTATGATAAAAGGATCAAGCTAACCAGAGCTATTAATGGTGATCTTTCAAAAATTATTAGTAGGCTTGATGGTTTAAGGGCGGCTATTGTTCGTATAAATATTCCGGAACAACAAATTTTTACAGACTTGCAAGCACCCACTACGGCTACTATTCAGGTGGAACTTCTCAATGATGCTGAGGAATTAACTAAGGCTCAAGTAAAAAGTATAGTTAATGTTTTGAGAGGCTATGTGCCAAATTTAGAAAAAGAAAGAATTTCAATTGTTGATACTCAAGGTCGCAGTTATAGTACTTTTAAGAACGAAAATGAAGCGGACGCAGATGATTTTATTGATGAAACTCAAAAACTAAATAAAATTATGGAAGATAAAATTATTAAATATCTTGATGCTATCCTAGGTCCAGAATTATATAAAGTTAGCGTTAATGTTGCTGTTAGTAGAGAAAAAGTTGAGCAACAGCAAACAATTTATTCTGAAGGAGCAGTTGGTTCAAGGCAAACTGGATCGGAGACGTTAAAAAGTGGAGGTGCTGGAGGAGCTGGTCCAGGAGCGAGTTCTGGCAAAGATTATAACTCAAATTCTACTAATGAAACTTTACTTCCTAGCTATGAACAAAAAAATGTGACATATTTGCCGGGTAGAATTACTGAGGTTTCCGTAGCACTTGCTGTCGATAAATCAGTTCCAACTATGATTTCATTACAGCAATTACAAGATAGTGTTGCCGCAATTGTTGGAGCTGGTGAACATCCTGAAAGAATTAAATTAACTATTGTTGATTTACAATCAAAAACAGTAGAATCACCACAAACCCCCCAAAAAGCAGGATTTGTACAGGTTGTTCAAAACTTTTTCAAAGGGGGTATTTGGAGTGTGATTACTAAAATTTTTACTATTATTGGTATTGTTTTAGGCTTGTTGTTTGTAGGCGTGATTGGATTAAATTTTTTAAGTGCTACTGCAAATAAAAATTACTCGGCTAATTTAGAACCCAATCTTTCTGAAGAATTTGATGAATCTTTGGGTAATGAATATCTTGCTGATCAAAGTTATGGAGAAGATAAAGTATTGGAGCAACAAGAGGCTCTTTTAAGAGAGATGATGGGGCAAAATCAAATGTCTCAAAATGAATTTCAAAAACCCTCTGCTACTTCGTATAGTAATGCCCAGCAAAATGAAAATACACCTGATGATCAGTTGCAATTTGATAATTTACTCAATAATTTTCAATCGGTTGCAAAATCTAAGCCTGATTTACTGGCTAAGAAAATTCAGATGTGGCTTGATGAGGATTAATTAAATATGTTATGAGGAGGGCTTTTCATGGATTTAAATAGAAAATTAAAATCTTTAGCGTTGATTTTAAGATCTCTTCCACCGAGCACACAAAAAGCAATTTTTGAGCAGTTACCTCTGCCTCTGGTGCAGAGAATTAGTGAAGTAGATTTAAGTATAGAGGAAACTTTATCTCAAGAGGATTGGGACTATTTTGCAGAATCTTGGCCAGAGTTCTATAAATTAATTGATAATGTAAAGTCTTCTGCCAAAATTGAGCGATGTCAAATTTTTCTAAAGACCGAACGGCCAAAAATTCGAGAGTATCTTCAGTATCGACTAAAACAAAAAAAAATTAGACCTAATTTGAGTCACTCAATTGCAAAGATAGTCGATGAAATTGTTTTTGAGGCTATCTAAATGTTGATCAAAAAAAAATATATTGCACATAAATTTGAATCATTTGAGGACGATAATGTTCAATCTAGAACTGTGTCGAAGAATCATTTTGCAGATCAGGGTCTTCAACCTATTACAGATTCAAAAAAAAATTCAAATCAAGATCATTTACTAAATGATCTTGATGAAAAAAAAATTCAAATCTTAATAGATACTCGTAAGCAAGAACTATTAGCAGATTTGGAATCTGAAATTACTCAAAAGAAACGTATTGCTCTTACTGAAATTCAATCAATGATAGATACAGCTAATAATCAAGCTCAAGAAATCATCAAAGAAGCTAATCAAGAAGCTCAAGAAATTCAAGAAGATTTAAACTCACAAAAAGAAATTTTTGAAAATGATAAAAATAATTTTCTTAGGCAAATTGAAATTCAAAAACAACAAACATTTGAGCAAGGTATGCAAGAAGCAAGAGTATATTTTGATGAGTTTACTAGATATCTTGCTGAATTCCATAATATGGAAAAAACCGCTCGTTTAGAGGCTTTGCCGCAGATAACGAGTATTGCTTTGGATGTTGCACGTCAAATTCTTCACTATGAAGCTCAAACTAATCCTAAGTTACTTGAACAGCAAGTCCTAAGATCAATTGAAAAAGTTATTAACTCAAAAGGTGTTATTCAAATATATTTAAATCCTTCTGAAATTCAGTCAGCAAGCTCTCTTGAAAAAGCTCTAACTCGATTGTTAGATCAAAATACTAGAGTGGTTTTTCTGGAAGATCCTAATGTAGATCTTGGCTCTTGCATTATTAATACTCAAGGTGGCCGTTTAAATGCGAGTTTTAGAGCTCAGCTTGATGTAATTAAATCTAGTTTTGAAAAATACTTAGGTCACTCGATTGATGATTCGATACTGGATATACAAGAACCAGAGATTCATCCAGATCCAGAGCTTGAAATGGAACTGGTTGAAACACAAAAACCTATTAAAAAATCCTCTTCAAAAAAAACAAGCTCCAATAAAAAGAAAAGCAAGATAAAACCCATTGATGAGCCCAGTGATGAAGATTTAGAATTAATCGAAAATGAGCCTCTCGGTTTAGATCTAGACGATGATTTTGAGGATTTAATTAATGATTTGATGTCTGGAATACAAAATGAGGTTATTGAGTCAATTCAAGATAAATCTAAAAACTTGTCAAAAAATCAAAAATTAGGGTTTAATAATAATGATAAAGACTTGTTGATGGAGGATCAAATGGCTAAGTTTTTGGATGATGAATTTGAAAATAATGAAGAATTAGACGATAGCGACGAAGATAGTTTCGAGTTTGATGATGATCTCGAGGAAGATGAAGAAGATGAGGAAGATTTGGCGGACTTGGAAGAATTTGGCGAAGATGATTTTGCTGAAGATGAAGATGATGAGGAAGAAGAAGATCCTCGTTATCCTGAGTACTAGATTTTTTATTTTGTCTAATTTAAAAAACTTGAGTAACGCTGTCTACTAAATCTGGTAATTCCGCGAGTAGAGCTCTCTCAACACCCATTTTCATTGTCATTAGTGAACTTGGGCAACTGCCGCAGGCACCTACCATGCGGAGTCTAACATCTTTTGCTACCACATCTACAAGCTCGATATTTCCGCCATCAGCAATAAGAGCTGGTCTGATTTTATTTAACACATTTTCAATTTGCGCTCTAACATCATCGCTTAGATCTGCTGAAGCGCTTTGGCTGGGCTTGTTTAGCTCAGCCCAATTTTTAAAACTTGCGAGTTTTGTTTTAATGATGTCTTTTATATCTAAGTGAATATCCTTCCAGTTTATGTACTCTTCTTTGTCGATGGTAGTGAAATTATTCATGATAAAAACTTTTGTAACACCATTAATCTTAAAAAGCTCTTCAGCCATTTCATTAGCTACTGCCTGCGCTTGCTCGACGCTATCGTAGCTCAAAGATCCCGAATATGGATAAAAAGTCTCGGAGCAGATAAATTTTAGGGAGTTAGGGTTAGGAGTATATTCCGCGCGAACAGTAATTTCTAAGCTATTTGTCATAATATGCTAATTATATCAAATAATATAATAGAATTATTTTTATAAATGTTGAAAAAAGAGCTGAACTATAACCCAAAAGAAATAGAATCCCGCCTTCAAAGCATCTGGGAGAATTCTGACCTAAATAAATTTGATCCAAACAGCACTGCTGAAAGATTTTATTCATTAGTTATGTTTCCTTATCCAAGCGGAAACCTTCACATGGGACATATGAGGGTTTATACAATTTCGGATTTAATTAGCAGGCATAAAAGAATGCAGGGTTTTAATGTGCTAAATCCAATGGGTTTTGATGCTTTTGGCTTGCCAGCGGAAAATGCCGCTATAGAAAAAGGTGTGCACCCTGCTCAGTGGACATCTCAAAACATAAAATATATGCGCGATGAGCAACTTAAGCGCATGGGTACTAGTTATGATTGGTCCCGTGAAGTGATTTCTTGTAATGAAGATTATTACAAATGGACTCAATATCTTTTTTTGAAGCTTTATGAAAAAGGGCTGGTTTATCAAAAAGAAGCCCCTGTTAACTGGTGTCCTGAGTGTAATACAGTGCTAGCTAACGAGCAAGTAGAAGACGGTAAATGCTGGAGACACACCCAAACAGCTGTTTCTAAGCGAATGATGAAACAGTGGTTTTTAAAAATTACTGCTTACGCTGAAGAATTGCTTCAGGATTTGGATACGCTTACTAATTGGCCAGAAAATGTTAAGCTGATGCAAAAAAATTGGATTGGTAAATCCACAGGAGCTGAAATTGAATTCCCCATAGTAAATAACTCTCAAGGCTCGAGTGAAAAAATAAAAATCTATACAACCCGCCCGGATACAGTGTTTGGAGTTACTTATATGGTACTAGCTCCGGAGCACAAATTAGTCCGTGAGCTTACGACACCCGAGCAAAAATCAGCTATCGACTTATATATATCTGAAACTGCCTCCAAGACTGAGATTGAAAGAACCGCTGAAGGTAAGAAAAAAACAGGATGTTTCACCGGCTCCTATTGCATTAATCCTTATACAGGCAAGTCAATTCCGATCTGGATCGCTGATTATGCACTCGTCGATTATGGTACAGGAGCGGTTATGGCTGTACCGGCTCATGATCAAAGAGATTATGAATTTGCTAAAACTTATAATCTTCCAATTTTAGAAGTGATCTCTAATCCAAATGGCAAGAGTGTTTTAGGTACTCAGGCTTTTGTTGAAAATGGAATTTTAGTCAATAGTAATAATTTTGATGGTTTAGATAATGAATCTGCTAAGAAAAAAATCGTAGAATACGGTCAATCCCAGGGTTTTGCTAGCTCC
>JBEAYS010000120.1:0-19536 GCA_041170505.1 Cyanobacteriota bacterium | reverse complement strand
CGACCAAAAATCCAGCCCTCAAAACCCGCGCTGGATGACAGTAAAAGTCAAGCTTGTGGAAAAATTCCCAGAGCCAATCTACCTTGAGCAGATCAAAAACAATCCCAAACTAAAAAATATGACACTCTGCCAAAAAGGCTCAAGACTATCTGTACAGCCCGTTACCAAGCAAGAGTGGGAAGAGATAGGTAAAATGGCTAATTAAGGATCCACTGAAAAATGCGATTTCTAAACAGTTCATTCGGTTTTCAAAATTTCTTCTAACCGCTCAATATTTTTATAGCTTATAAAATAAATTTTTCTATCTTTATGCCAAAGCTCTTCATCTATTTTGTCATTAATGACCACTGCAAAAGGAGCTCTAGGATAGGCTTTAAGAAACTTAATTAAGGCAGGAAAAACCTCTGGCTTACGCAACGATTCCTTAACTTCTATGGGATAAGGTATTCGATTGCAAGTCCAAACAAAATCTATCTCCATATCATCTGATGTTCTCCAAAAGTAAATCTCAGTATCACTAGTATCAGCGATACTAAGCAAATAGTGATAAACAAAGGTTTCCAGAATAAAACCCTTATCAGGTCTATTTCTTAGGGCACTAAAATCTTTTAGTAAACTATTACGGATTCCCAAATCATACAAATAATATTTTTTTGATTTCTTAAGTTCATTACTTAGATTACCTGAAAAAGGCTTCAGGACATACAATACAAAAGTTTGTTCCAGTATAGAAATATATTTTTCTATCGTTGGAGCAGAGACTCTTGTTTCACTTGCCAGGTTAGCAGTTGAGACTATTTGACCTTGTTTATCAGCGAGTATATAAAGCAAATTATTAAAAGCTGAAATATTCTCTTCAGCTACTAGAGCTTTGACATCTTTTTGGATATAAGAATTTAAGATTTCTCGCAGATAATTTTGCTTATCCTTGCGACTAGGATTACGTTTTAGATCATAAGTGCCTGGTAAAGCCCCAAAACACAAAAACTCATCCAAGTCGGTATCAATTTCAGAATTGCTACAAAACTCTCGGTAACTCAAAGGTCTAATCCAATACTTCTTAAATCTGCCTGCAAGGCTTTCTTTAAGATGCTTATGCATTGCTAAAGCTGAAGAGCCTGAAGCATATATTTTAATAAAATCTTTTTTGCGCCACTCACAATGGTCATAAATAGCCTTGAATATCTTAGATATGTTTTCTATATAATGAAATTCATCAATAAAAATATTAGAGCCAGAGTTTTTTAATAAACCGATTATCTCTGTTTCATCAGCATTAAACAATCTAAGCTCATCAGAAAATTCAAGATTGAAATAACGATCATCTTTTAAGTCCGATGATAATTTTTTTAATAGGTAAGTCTTGCCAACCTGCCTTGCCCCCACAAGAATACTGACTCTAGAATCCTTAGCATCCTTAAGCAATTCAGCATAAATGGCACGGCGAAACACCATAATAAAGATATTTTACCACAATTTTTAGAATTCCTAACTTCTGGTTTAGAATTCAAAAAAAATTAGAATTCTAAAGTAGTTATTTATAATTCTTAAGCCGCGCAACCAAGCTTATTAGCGCCAAAAAATATCTTAGAATCCTCATGAATACTCATATCTAAGGTTTTTAATGTGCCGACAGCTACTTCAAGCGGGACCGCTTGAGTAGTGTTACCGATGATAGCGGCCATTTTGCCCCAATCACCGCTAGCGACCATATCAGCCGCCTTACAGCCAAGGCGAGTGCCGAGTACTCTATCATACGCTGACGGTCTGCCACCTCTCTGGATATGACCAAGAACAGTCGAGCGAGTTTCGCAACCTGTTTTTTCTTCGATAATTTTAGCAAGACGCTCTCCAATACCACCAAGCTTCACATGCCCAAAAGCATCTAATTCAGCGTCTTTTGTGACATCTTCACCGCCTAAGCGCGCGCCTTCAGCTGTGACCACGATAGCGTAATCTTGACATTTGTAAGCTTCTTTTACTGTCGCGCAGAGCTCATCGATATTTACTTCTTCTTCTGGAACCAAGATATAATCAGCGTTTCCAGCGATACCAGCATAGCTAGCTATCCAGCCAGCGTGACGGCCCATTACTTCGCAGACCAAGACTCTTTCGTGAGACTTAGCTGTAGTGTGAAGGTTATCGATCATGTCTGTTGCGATATTAATGCAAGTATCAAAACCAAAAGTTACATCCGTACCACTTAAATCGTTATCAATAGTCTTAGGTACGCCAATAACGTTAATGCCTCTGTCTTTAAAAAGCTTAGAAGCCACTCCGCAAGTATCCTCGCCGCCGATAGCAACAAGAGCATCAAGCTTAAGATCTTGCATAGTCTTCACCACTGCATCCACGCCGCCCTCGATTTTATATGGGTTAGTGCGCGAAGATTTTAGTATGGTACCGCCTTCGCGAACTATATCTTCAGTGTTTTCTAAATTAATATCTAAGGTGATGTTTTTTACCATACCTTTCCAGCCATATTTTATACCTACGACTTCCCAGCCGTATTGTTTAGTTGCTTTATACAAAACGCCTCTAATAACAGCGTTTAGTCCGGGACAATCCCCTCCACCAGTTAAAATTCCAAGTCTTTTAGTCATAATTTCTTATTTTAGCCTAAAAATGGGTTTTTTTCAATCTCAGCGCCAGCTAGCTCAAGATTTTCTTTATCAATAAATTCTCTTCTAAATCTGCAATTTTTAAAAAATAAACAGGGACATCGTCGTAGCTGGTCTCAAAATCTAGATCTTCATTAATAATAAAAGCTTCTTTTACGTTGCGGTAGTTTCGAATAAAAGTTTTAATTGACTCTGGGACTGATTTGGTTTTTAGCTTGGATTTGATTTCAAACAAATAAGGATCCCTGTTTTTGAGCACTATAAAATCTATTTCATCGCCGTTGCGCGTTCTCCAAAACCGCAACTCCGCATTAGCAGGAAGATTTGCCATAGCAAAATTACAAAAATATTGTTCGTGAATGCTACCTTTGTCGCACCTTTCATCTATCGCACTAAAATCAGCAAGTATCGAGTTTCGAATTCCTGTGTCATAAAAATAGTATTTAAAAGATTTCTTTAGCTCGTTACTCAGATTTTTTGAGAAGCTAGGAATTTTATAAAGTATATAAGTCTGAGAGAGTATATCTATGTATTTTTCTGTTAGATGATAACTAGATTTAATATCGCTCGCTAGTGAATTAAGTGATATGACTTGACCTTGATTTTGCGCGAGGTAGTAGAGCATTAAATTAAAAGCGGTAATATTTTCTTCTTTTATTAATGCTTTTATATCCTTGAGAATATAGGTAGAGAGAATACCTTTTAAAAACTTTATTTGATCAGATTCCTTTTTGATATGCACCAATTCAGGGTTACCGCCATAGATTAAATATTGGTTTAGTTTTCTTTTGCTCTGCGCGTATTCCAAAAAGCTTAAAGGGTGAATGATGTATTCGTTTTTGCGCCCGGCTAAACTTTCTTTTAGATGCTTATGCATTTCAAGTGCTGAAGAGCCAGAGGCGATGATTTTGATTTTTTTCTTTTTGTTATCCACTATCGCCTTAAAGAGTTTTGTGGCATTTTCAATATAGTGAAACTCATCAATAAATATATAATCAACATCTTCGATTATTGAATCGTATAAATCAATTAAATCCTGCGAAAAAAAAAGGCTATCTTTCGGTTGCTCCAAATCAAAAAATTTTATACGTTTATCTCTGCTAATCAGAATTTCTTTTAGCTCATTCATCAAGCTTGTTTTGCCAACTTGGCGGGCCCCTAAAAGAATTAAAACTTTTTGATTCTCAAGCTCATCTATTAATTGAGGTAGAATAGCTCGATCAATTTGCATATTTTAATTTTACCCTAAAATTGCAAAATTTTTGCAATTTTTAAATCTCGTCAAAAAAAGTATACCTGTTATACTAAATCGATTAATGCCAAAAATTAGCCCCGCCAAACGATTTTAGACCCAAAAGCGTTATTTTTTTTCAATGTTTTAACGAGAGATTTAGCCTCTGACATAAATCTTTTTTTCATAAATTCTTGCAAATCTTCTAAACCTGTTTCTCCTAAATTGTCCTTAAGAGTATCCACAAACTCACTAAAATTTTCTGGCGTGGGATCATCAAAAATATCTTTATTACTAAAAATTTCTTCTGGTGATAGTTTATAAGTACTTAAAAATCTACGCAAAGATTTCACTGCTAAATTTTTTGAATTGCTTATGTCATCTAAATTATCAATATCGTAACTAATTAGATTATATAAAACTGGTAATGCCGCGAATTGCATTCCTGCAGTATAAGCAATTAATTCGTGAACTTGACCATGAGTTAAACCTGGAACAAAAGAATCTTTGTCTGTGTATTCATATTTTTCATAATCAAGACTAAATAAAACATAATGAGCTAGTTCATGAGCTACTAATTCATTTTCAGAAAAATATTCTTGAAACATCTTTTTTAAATTAAGTTGAGATTCTTTGCTAATAAAAACAAAAGAGAGATAAACAAATCCATATACATATTCTTGAAGACATCCAAAATCTTCAAAAAGTGCATAGTTTATTGGGGTTGAATCTAAATTTATTCCTAAATCAGAAAAAATATCTTGCAACACATTTAAAACCTCTTGAGAAGCTGGTTTTAGTTCTACTCTGCTAAAAATTTCTTGAACATCTAAAGGTTCTATAAAATCATCCAATGAATAAGAAACAAAAACAGGGCTTCTTGCAAATCCTGTTAATTTTGCAAACTCAAATTGTCCATTAGTAAAATGATTCAAATGTTGCAGATCATTTACAAAATCTACATATAGTTCCTCAATAAGGTCAAGAAGATCTGCATGCAAATCTCTATCATTTCCTAATCTGGCTATCTGTCTTGCAATTTTATTAGCTTCAAAACAAAAATCTTTTAGGGCGTCTGATTTAATTTTTTGGTTAGAGTGTTTTGCAAGATCAAGAAATGGTTTTAATTTATTTTCGATTATTTTTTTTAGACGATTAAATTTTGCCAATCTGGGATTAGAGAAATAACTCTTTATTAGTGAATTAAAATCTGATTCATGTAATTTTTTATTTCCTAAGGAGCTGTTGGTTAATAAAGCTCTATTGGTTGATCTTGGATTTTCGATACAACCACGATCAGAAACAAATCTTTTGTGAGGTGATTTACGCTGGTCGACCCTAGATAACATGCAGACAGCAATTATTTTAACCCAGCTTGTGGTTATAAGTTATACTCTTTATATGGGCGCACGCAAATTTTCATTTTTTTTAGCAGGTTTAATCTGGATTCTAGTAGGGCTTAGAATAGGCTCAAGGGGCTTAGCTTGGCTAGAGCCATATATCCAAGAACCTGATTGGCACCTAGGCTTACTTGCGCTATCTATACTTATCGGCCTGGTTAAAGCTCTAACCGTTTTAAAGAAAGCCGTAATACGCAATACGGGCAATTTAGATAAAATTCAGGATAAAAAATTTGCTCACTATATAATAGGATGGCTAATTTTATTCGGCAAAAAGGGCTCTATACTTATTAGCTTGATGATTTTGCTTGGTTTTGGCTTGCGCTTCGCTAAAGAAAATTTGGGAGCTGATCCATATAATATTTTTGGTTTTATTTATCTTGGGATAGGAATGGGCATATTTGGCGCTTCGTTTTTTTATTTTCGGGCTCTAAAAAAATGCGAAGCTTAAAATTTTGCATTTACCTGTAAAAATAAGTTAGAATCATAACTGCATTTACATTAGGAAATTTAATTACTTTACTAAAACTGTAAACACGCTACCACGGAGAAACGATGTCACCAAAAAACTACAAAGACCTTAGTGCTGAAATACTACTTGAACGCAAAGAAAACCGCCCCCAAGCTAATTCAATTTGCAAAGGGCAGATTATCGCAAAAAATTCAAGCGGATTATATATCGATATAAATAAAACTTTTGAGGGATTTATCAGCTCAAAAGATCTCGGCAGTAAAAACCTAGATAGTTTTCAAATTGGTGAATTTATTGAATTTACCGTTATTAGTGAAGATAAAAATACTGATGGAGTTTTTCGAGCTTCTATTAAACAAATCGAAGATAACCACAAGTGGGGAGATCTTGAAAAGCTAAAAGACTCTAACCTTGATTTAACTATACATAAAGTTCTAAAAAGTGGAATCGAAGTAATAATCCAAGCAACTAAGCAAGTGGGCTTTATTCCTTTTGGGTACTTGGATAGCAAGCAAAACGCTATAAAAGATCTAAAAAGAGAAGACTGGATCGGAGTGCATATCCCTGGACGCTTACACGAGCTTGATCAGAGCAAAAACAAGATCATCTTAAACAATAAAGTTATTTGTGATGAGCAAAAGCAAGCAAAAGCGCTTGAGCTAATGAGCATGATTAGTATCGGTCAAGAGATCGAAGGAGAGGTAGTGCGCACTACTGATTTTGGAGTGTTTGTGGATATTGGCGGAATCGATGCGCTGATTCCATCTTCCGAACTATCATATAAACGCTTCAAAAAACCATCTGATATTATTCAAGTCGGTCAAAAAGTAAAAGCTAAAATTTTTAAAATCGAACCTGAACAAAAACGAGTAGCGATGAGTATCAAGCAAGCTAATTTAGATCCATGGACTATTTTGCCGCAAGAGTTCAAACCTGGTCACCAATTAAAAGCCAAGGTCATTACCAAAGCTGAATTTGGAGTTTTTGCAGAAGTTTTACCTGGAGTTGAAGCTCTATTCCATAAATCCAACTTTTCTGATGATACTAATCCAGAAATCGGTGAGGAGTATTTATTTGAGATACTTAACATTGATGTCCCTAAAAAGCGCATGGGCATTAAGCTAGCGACTAACCAAACCACTCAGGAATCAGAATCTAAATCAGCAAAGGAGCTAGAACATGTCTAATAACCAAGAAACTCTTATCCAAGAAACCAAAGACCTTCTAGAAACCGCTCAAAAAGAAGTTCTAAAAGAAATCAACAATAAAAAAAATTGGCTCAGCAGAATTTTTTCAAAAGAAGATATCGGCTCGCTCAAACAGGCCCAATCCTCTATCAGCAAAGCTATTAACCAAATGAAAAACTTCGTAAAAGACGAAGCTTCAATGGTCATCAAGCTCCAAAACCACTTAAACGAAAAAAATTCTTCTATTAAAAAACTTGAAGAAGAATTTAATAAATCTCAAGTAGAGACAAGTACTCTAAAAGACAAAATCAAATTTTTTGAAGCGGAATTTGAAAAACTTAAGCAAGAAAAACTAAGTGAAAACAATCAAGCCGAGAAACAGCCTGCCAAGACTATTTCAGAAGCAAAAGATTCAAAAGCTGAAGAAGAATTAAAATCACGCATCAGGACTCTTGAAGAGAATAATCAAGATCTAGTAAAAAAATATCAAATCACTCAAGAAGATCTTCAAGAAAGTCAAAAACTAACTGTCGAACTTTCTTCTAGAATCAAAAGACTAAAATCTGAAATAGTGAGTAGCCACTAGTGAAAGACGCCATTTTAATTAAAAACCTACAAGCCTTTTGCCGGCTGGGCTCTTATGACATCGAAAGAGTGCTTGGACAGTGCATTACTATAGATCTTGAAATGGAAATAGACCTTTCTAAAGCGGCTCTTAGTAATAACGTTTGCGATAGTGTTAACTACGTGGATGTATCTATTATGATCAGGACGCTAGCGCAGAGTAGAGAATTTTTATTAATCGAAAATCTAGCGCATGAAATCTGCCAAAACATTTTTGAGAAATTCAAATTAGTGGACGGGATAAAAATTGAAATCACCAAGACCATTGTTAATGCCGAACAATTCACTGGCACACCAGCCATTAGAATATACCGGTCCAGAAAATAGTTTTGTTTTTGAAACCCTCGACTGCTCAAACAGCAAGCAAGGTCAGCCCAAAACCATTCTAGGACAGGATCCTATCGAAAAATTTTTATCACTGCAGTTACTAGATGAATACCTTCATAAAAACCCTAAGATCACCCAAAACCCGTCAGCTGGCGTAGCTGGGTACATAAATTATGAAGGTGATCTAGAATTTTATCTCTATGATCAAATCGAGATTTCGACACTAAGCCCGGTAATCCACTCTGGATCGAGTTTCCAGCATTCTAAAGAACCAGTAAAAATCATAGCTCCGCCAAAAAAAGATTTTTTAACAGCAATTAAAAAATGCCAAAACCACATCCAAGAAGGTGATATATATCAAGCTAACCTTTCCCAAAAATTTTTGATAAAAGATTTTCACGACTCGCCCCTTGAGCTTTATTGCCAGCTAAAACTAAGCAATCCCGCTCCCTATGCTGGTTACATGAACTGCTCTAATCAAGAGATTATTTCAAGCTCACCAGAAAGTTTTTTGAAAATCAAACGCAGTGATGGTAAATGGCTTATAACAAGTAGCCCGATAAAAGGCACTGCCAAAAGCTCTCAAGCAAGCGAACTGACCTGCTCACCAAAAGAGCAAGCAGAGCACATTATGATTGTCGATCTCATTAGAAATGATCTTGGCAAAATCAGTCAAACTGGCTCAGTGCGAGTAGATAACTTTCTTACCAATCACCAATTTAAAAATTTAAATCACTTGATTTCTAGCGTCTCAGGCGCACTCGCGCAAGACCATATTAACCCAAAAATCAACCAGCCGATTTTTAGTAATATTTTTTCTGCCTGCTTCCCGGGCGGCTCGATAACTGGCGCTCCCAAAAAACGCGCAATGGAAATCATTAAGGAGCTAGAACCCTGTTCCAGAGGAGCTTATACAGGGTGCATGGGCTATTATAAATTTAGCGGAGAAGGTGAATTTAGTATTTTAATCCGCACTATTGTTTTTGATAAAAAAACTCACAGCTACTCTTTTCACTCAGGAGCAGGGATTACCAGCTCATCGGACCCAAAAAAAGAACTAGAAGAAATTTACCTAAAAGCCGAAAAACTAGCAGAAGCCCTAGGAGCCAATATTCATGACAATCCCGCAGATCAATTCGATCAATAAGCTTGTAGAAAGCCTAAGAGTCGAAAAGTATCCTAATACCACTATTGTCTATAACGCTAATTTGCATTTCGCGCGCTTATCAAGCAGTATCACCGCGCTTAATTTTAAATCCCTTGGCCCTGATGATGAAACTAGTAAATTGTTTTTTTATAACCAGATCAAAAATTTTATTCAGTACCAATTCCAGTCCGTATGCGCTTTTAGGGAGGATTCTATTCCAGAGAATAACTCCTTAAATGATAAGCAAAATTTTTCGATTCATAAACTTAGAATCGAATACGATAAAAACGGCAAGTTAAATATCAGCTGTGATAAATACCAAAAACCTCTTGATAAAATTTGGCAAATAAAAATTCTTAGACCTGATGAGTTTTGTATCGATTCGCAAGATCCTCTCTGGAGGCACAAATACTTACCAAGATTGAGTTTTAGCCTGGATGATTGTGATGAAGTTATTTGGGTAAATGAAAAAGGCGAGCTGTGTGAAGGAAGTTTTACTAATATTTTTTATCAAAAAGCAAATCAGTTTTTTACGCCCAGCCTAAAAACTAATATTTTAGCCGGAGTCATGCGCGGGCTTATAATCCGCAAAGCCTCTGCTAGTGAGGTTTTAAAGCCAGCTAGTGAACTTTATCAAGCGGATAAGATTTTTTTATCTAACGCTCTAATTGGCTTGCAACCCGCTAAGATTCAGGGTTTAGCTTAGTCATCACTAAAATAACTAAGAATCCTAATGTAAATCCTATGACGAATGTTCTGAGTAATTGAAGCATAATTCGGCCTCGACGTTTTTGTTTAGATCTGGATGAACCAGTCTATAAATTAATTTACCCTGTTGTACTTCATATCTAACCAAATTAAAACTACAACCAGGCGCTATGGGCGATCGGTACTTATCAAAAAAATCGCCAGCATTAGTCTTAGTCTTAATCAAGCTTAGAGTCTTAGAATCTGGCTCTTGATCGGTGATATAGAACAAACCCACACAGCGACCAGGAATCGAAGCGATCAAGGGCTTAAAACCAGCAAAATTCAATTGAGAACCAGGATAAACAAGCCTAACTAAAATAAACTTACGGTTATTATCCTCAAAAATAATATCGTTAATTTTTGTGTTTTCACGCTCTTTACGGGGAATTTTTTTATAAGGCTTAATAGTTATTTTTTTGGTTTGGGCAAGCTGGGTCCAAAGCTTTTTTTGGGGATTATAAAGCCCGGTCTGATGCATCAAAAAGAAAAAATTACGAATAATGTATTGGATTGAGAGATTTTCAAACTCACCAATAGTTTGGCTCGATTCAAAACTCAAGTTATTACAAGCATCCTTAAGGTCATCAGGCGACCACGAGCGCGGCTCATAAAGCACATCATCAATAGATTTTAGGTCTTCTATTGGCTTGGAGATTTTTATTTCTATAATGTCTTTTTTGCGTTGTAACAAACCCATCAATATCAATCATAATACGGGATTGGCTGAGGGTAGTGTTTTTTAAGTTTTTTACCGGAAAATAGACAAGATAACAAGTCGAAAACAAGAAAATTGGCGCAAAATTTCTTGTTTTTATCGGCAGAGTATCTACAATTAAGGATTCGCTGAAAAACGAAGTTTTGAGGCGGAATCCGCCTCAAAAAAAAATTTTTAATGTAGTAAAAAAAGAGTAAAAATAGGGTATATTATGTATTCGAAATGTTAAAAGGAAAACTGTTTGGACTTTATTCATTAAGACTCAATATCTCATATAGAGTTATTTTTGATGTTAAACAGGAAATCAAAGTTATAGATATTATTGAAATAAGTAAGCATAAATATTATCAATAAGGAACCCTTATGGCAAAAAGTAAAAAGATAGATATGGATTTTTTAGGTGTTCTAAGTAGTTGTCTAGAACAATATATAAAAGGCAAAGTTAAACCAATAGAAATTTTAAAACTAATAAAACTAAGTCTGCCACAGGAAGATAAAAAATGCTGGGATCCCCGAAGCGAATTTAGCGGACATGAGTTAATCGAAACTTTTCTGGATGTAAAGGGTATGACCCAAACTGAACTTGCAAAAGAATTAAACTTAAGTCCTTCAAGAATAAATGATCTAATAAAAGGTCGAAGAAAAATCAGTCCCAAAACCGCTAAAAAACTCGCCAAAGCTTTCCAAGTCGAGCATACTGTGTTTTTGTAAAAGTCTAAAGATATTTTAATTTATATTTTTCTAGATTATTCAAAGATTCCAATTCAAGATCGATATCTAAATTTTCCCATCTTAAATGATGATTATGAATAAGTTTTAAATCTAATAAATCAGAAAGTGAGGCTTTTTTGAACCAGGGGTATTCAGTAAATGGCAGAAAAAATTCTTGTGAATTTACATGAATCCATAAACCATGCTGGGTTACACCTACGACTTCAGTTTTTGAAGTGGATTTTCCATGCTTTTTTAATTTCATTTTTTCTTTCCTCTATAACTTTTTGAATTTCGCTTAGTTGTTTTTCAGAAAAAGAATAATAATCTGCAAGTGCTACAACTGGCTCTATCCAAAACTTTGCTTCACCATCTGGAGAAGTGATATGAATATGCATCCTCGCTTCTTCTCTAGAAAAAAAGAAAAACCTGTATCTTTTATAGATAAAAACGGTGGGACTCACAACTACAATTTTATCACTTATAAAAATTTAAATAAAACTAATTATTAATCGCTCCCCACTTCATCTTGTCGCGCAGGATTTGATAAAAACTCTTATTGGTTTTATTAAGCTTGGCAAGCTTGAGATATTTTTCAGCCTTAGAAATAATGATATGAGTCTCTGGCGGACACTCGACTAAATTATGGCCGTCCGCTTGCAAATAAAAATTCTTATTAGTGTCTCTGGCAACTAGCTCAATTACCTGCTCGTCAGAAACCACTTGGGGACGGGAATTAAGAGAGTGTGCCGCGATGGGTACGATTTGAAAAGCTCGGATATTAGGATCCATCACCGCCCCGCCAGCAGAAAGCGCATAAGCTGTAGATCCAGTCGGGGTCGAGACCACAATGCCATCAGATCTAAAAGAATGAAGCAAATGATTATCGATATAAAGATCTACATGAAGAAGATTAGCAGTCAGGGAGCGGTTTACAGCTATATCATTGAGAGCGTAATAAATTTCTTTTGAGTTATTGAGCTGGGCTTTTAGCACAGTGCGGTTTTCGATAGTATAATTGCCCTCAGCAATTTCGGTAGCTAAATCTTCCATACTAATATCGCCATACTCAGATAAAAATCCTAAATGCCCAAAATTCACACCCATCAAAGGCACTTGATAAGCCAAAACTTGATTACTAGTAAGTAAAAAAGTCCCGTCTCCGCCCAAAACCACAACCAAGCTCTCATCACCGGTCAAAACTCCCCAGTCCTGGGTATGATCCTCGGTTTTTTTGCTCAAAACATTGATACCCAGGTTTTTTAGGGCAAGAGCAAGGGCTTGCGCCTTCGTAGCGGCGTTTTCTTTGCGCGGGTTATAAAATATGATTACCTTGCTCATTTTAGGGGCTGATTTGAGTATAGCCTAAAATCTCTTCCAAAATTAAAGATCATTCAATTTAAGACCCAGTAAAAACTCCTGATTCCCTTTAGCGCCCTTAATAGGTGAGGGGATTTGATCGATCAGCAAGTAGCCAAGGGCTTGGATTTTTTCTCGGGTCAGCAAGACCACTTGATTAATAGTGCCGGGGTCTTTGAGCACTCCTTGGTTTTTGTCCATCAGCTCTTTGCCAGCCTCGAACTGCGGCTTGAGTAAAAAAACTATTTTTAGATCGGGGTTAAAATAGCGGCTAGTTTCTGGGGATTGGACGAGCTCTTTTAGGCGAGCAAGTATCGTTACTATCGATATAAACGAAACATCACACACAACAATATCTATCAAAAAATCATAATCCGGCATTTGCCAATATCTAAAATTAACCTGCTCAAGATTTATAACCCGCGGGTCTTGCTGGAGCTTGTAATGGAGCTGGCTATGCCCGACATCCAGCGCTAAAACCAATCTAGCACCTTGTTTGAGGGCATAATCCGTAAAACCTCCTGTCGAAGCGCCGATATCCAGCATGGTTTTATCCCTAAAATCCAGCCCCCAAGCTTCATGAGCTGATTTTAGCTTATAAGCTCCCCTGCTAACATACTCAAGGACAGCGTTTTTGACTTTTAGATACTCAGGGTCTTTAGCGTAATTGAGTAAAAAATCTTCGCGGTTGATTTGCTTACCGGGTTTATTAATAAGCTTGCCTGCGATAAATAAGCCATTAGTAATAATGCAGGTTTGGGCTTTTTGCTTAGAATCAAAAACCCCTAGTTCTACCAATAAATCGTCTGCTCTAATTTTCATCCAGGGCTTTAGGATTCACTTAAACTAATAATAAGCTAAAAATGATGTTAAATTAAATATATATGCCTAAAAAAATAATATTGATAATACTATTGTTTTTAGCATCTGGCTTTTTTGTAAAATCCGTAATCGCCGCTGAAGGCCACTCTATTACGGGACTTAGCCTGACTATTAGCCCAAAACTCCCAAGAGTAAATCAGGCAGTAAAAAGCTTTAGTGCGGTATTTAAACTTAAATCTAAATCAGGACTTGATACTAATAGAATAAAAGTTTTTGTTAATAAAACCCAAATCCAAACCAAATCTGAGGATTTTACTATTTTAGATACTATTGATGATGAAACTATCAGGGTCGAGTTTAAACCCAGTGTAGATCTTGCTTTTACCAAAACAGAAAACACCTTTAAGCTTGAGTATTGGTTAACTAGAGTCAATAGTAAAAACCCTCTAGCTACAAAAGAAACTACTATTTATTGTAGGGAAAATACTAGTAGTGGCGGCGATTCTGGCTCTGGAAGCGGCACTGGTGGAGGCACAGATAATGGATCTACTAGTAACGGAGACGTGGTACAAATAAGTAAAATTCTTTATTTGGATATTGAAGATACGAGCACTCAAGACACAGCCCAAGTCTCCAAAACCCCTAAACAACTCCGCTTAATCGTAGAGCATGATGAAAACTATGTATCGTTTGTAGATAAAAAATTTTTTAACCCCTCAAAAGATGTGGTCCTAAAATACCTCACCATTAGCGCTGAAAGAGACGGACAAAAAGTAGATATCACAGATGAGTTTGAATTTGATCTTGAAAACGGGAGTACGACTAGCTCTGAGCGAACTGGTTATTTAATTACCAAATATATTTCAGATCCTAAAATTATCGAAGATAAAATGACCTTGAGGTTTAAAGTAGATCTAACTAATTATTTAGATAAATATGATGTTAGTATTCCAGAGACTACCATCCCTAAAGCAAGCACCAAGATTGACATTCAGCCTATCCAAATTGAATTAGAAGACATTGATCTAGAGCAAAACCTATTAAGTTTTTCAAAAACAGCAAGCACAAGAAATAATTTTATTTATAAAACTCAAGATCTAAATCTAAAAGCAAAATTTACTTGCGCTAATCATACGGTTGCAAGCACTACTGAAGTGGGTTTTGAGACTCTAAATTCACAAGGCAAGGCAATAAAACCAAAAATCAAATACAAAAAACAAATAAGCCTTCCTATCGACCCAAGCGGTCTTGATGAACCGGTTATAACAGTGTTTAATGGTAGTACTTATAATTTAGATTTGCCTTTTAATATTATTCTTAACGCTAGTAAGGCTAATTTTAGGGGCACCAATAACGCTCTTACTAATTCCCTAAAACCAAAAACTTTATTTTTGCCAATTTTGATTAATTCTAAATCTAGTCAAAATTTAGAAATGGAGATAAAGGGCACTCTAACCGATGACTACTCTATGGAGTTTGAAATTTAAAATGCATAATACCCAACAAAACTCTATTAATCTAAATAAGGGTCTAACCCTGTGGCTGACTGGTTTATCAGGTTCTGGTAAATCTACCATTACTCAAGCGCTTTACACTAAGTTAAAAGACCTAAACCCCGAAATAAAAATCGAAATCCTTGATGGCGACGAGATTAGAGAACATTTATGCCGGGATCTTGGTTTTAGCCGAGACGATAGATTAAAAAATATCGAGCGAATCGGTTTTTTAGCTGGAAAAATTTCAAAACATGGTGTTTTAGTAATAGTGCCCGTTATCGCTCCTTACCAATCAGCAAGAGACCTAGCACGTCAATTAAGTGAAAATTTTGTAGAAGTTTTTATATCAGCAAGTTTAGAAACTGTAAAATCAAGAGACCCAAAAGGCTTATATAAAAAAGCTCTTAGCGGTGAAATAAAAAACTTTACCGGTGTTTCAGATCCTTACGAAATCCCAGAAAACCCAGATATTTTAATCGAGACCGAAGCCATGAGTGTAGATGATTCTTGTAATAAAATCATCAATCACTTGAAAAACCATGGTTTTTTAGGCTGTTAAAGTTTTGTAGAAAACTTGTAGAAAATTATTTATTAACAAGTATTAACATATTATCTATTGACATATATTATCCATGTAAAAAGTTATCTACAAGTTTTAAACAGGTTAAAACCTAGATAAATAAAGGTTTTTATTCGTTTTCTACCAAAAAAACCTTTCACTATTACTACTATTTTTTTAAATAAAATAAAAGATAATTAGAGGAGTGTTTAATACCTGGATTTTATAAAAAAGAGTATTATTATAGATTATGAAGCTAAAAGTTCCCAAAAATATTTTAGATAAAGCGATCAAATCTGTATCTAAAGCTGTTCCCAATAAAGGCATCCAGCCAATACTCAATAATATTTTACTTGAAAACGAAGATGGACATCTAAAATTAAATGCCACAGATTTAGATTTTTCTATCGAAGCGATTATTCCTTCAGAAAATCAAGAGATCGGCAAAATTACTTTATCAGCAAAAAAACTTGAAGAGATAGTAAGCAAGCTTGATGAAGATGATGTCCTTATCGATGTTAATCCAGAAAATCAAAAAACCCATTTAACTTGTAACGAGTCAAACTTTGATCTAGTGGGTATTCCAGCTGATGATTTTCCAAAAATCGCTAAACCAGATACCTCAGCTTATATCAGCATTAGCAAAGAAAGATTCTCAAAAATTATTAATCTAGTCCAATTTTCAGCTTCTAGATATGATTTGAATAATATTTTAGGCGGAATATTTTTTGGATTAAGAGAAAACACCAATCCTGAAATTTCTTCTAAGTATATTTTAGAAGTCGCGGCGACTGATGGAAACAGGCTTTCAAGCTATGAGTATGAAATCACTGATCCTAATTGCAATCCAAATTTTGCAAAAAAAGAAGTGGTAGTCCCTCTTAAGGTCATAACAGACGTCCAAAGAATTTTAGATACTAGCTACGATGAAACCATTAGAATATCTTTTATTGGTAATCAAATCGTATTTTTTACAGACGATAGATTCATTTCATCAAGGCTACTAGAAGGTACTTATCCGCGCTACAAACAGCTTATCCCTCAAGATCAAGACAAGATCGCTCAGATCGATAGGAAGCAACTCCTATCTTGCTTAGAGAGAGTCGCTATTATGGCTAATGAGATCACTAATCTAGTAAAACTTAGTTTTACTAATGGCAAGCTAAAAATCGAATCTTCTAATCAAGACTTCGGGCAAGCCGCTGATAGTATTGATATCAATTACGCTGGAGATCCGATAGTTATTTATTTCAATGTTAAGTTTTTGATTGATCCAATTAAAACTATTGATTCTGATAAAATCCAGTTTTCAATGTCTGGTGCTATTAATCCTGTCATCGTAAAACCCATTGCTAGTGAGAGTTATATCCATTTAGTCATGCCTATTAAGCATGAAGGTTAATTTATGGCAGATCCTGCTCTAGAAAAAATAAAAGAAATTATTCAAGAGGTTTTAGCAGAATCGGTGAGTTTGGAGACCAAGGATTTGATTTATAAATTAGTTAGTCAAAAAAAATAAATAGAAATGGTTATAAACACTTTAGAAATCAAAAAAAACATAATCCATTCTATTTTAGATTTTTCTATTAATATTGATTCTAATAAAAAATCAGGCTTATACTCTCTAAACCAAATCAGCGAGATGCTTTCACTTGCTATTGAAATCAATAACCTGATTAATTTTTTGGATAAAGACGGCTCTAAATACACCCCAGCACTAATAAAACCTAATCTGCCTGTTGCTGAATTAAGCAAGATGAAACGTGCTCTAGAACTAAGTCTTAAGTATAAATCTGATATTAATTCTATTGCTATTGATATCGGGGAGAACCTTTCTTCTACTAATCGCTACTTACAAAAAGGCATTGATTATATTTTTGATAATATAAAAAACCGTGATTTTAAAATGCCTGTGGTAAGCTCGAATCCCCCTCCCCAACAAGCTCCTAGACCAATTCCCGCTCCTACTAAAAAACCTCTCCCCGTGCCAAAAAAACAAAGCGTAGGCTTAATGGCTCCCTTGATGTTTTTTATTGTTTTGGGAGTCGCTGGCATGGTGGTTTATAATAGTTTTTTTGATAGGTCCGCGACCAAGACAGTTTCCCTGGTTAAAGAATACCGCTCTGATCGGAAGCTTAGCTCTATCGATCGTCCTGACCAGAGTTCAGAGTTAAAAATTTATGGTACAAAAGCTATTTTAAATGTTTTTGAAGATCTTCAGACCGCTTTTAAATCTGGTAATCCTAAAATTCCCTACAGTATTGAGGGCGGGGATAGCGGTATTGCTATTCGAGATCTTATAGATGCTAGGATTTCACTAGCGGCTAGCTCTCGCATCCCAACTGTAATTGAGCGTAAAAAAGCTATTCAAGCAGGCAAGCCTCTTTCGGATCATAAGATCGCACTTGATAGTGTGGTGGTTTTTGTACACGCTTCAAACCCAATTTCGGTGCTATCTGTAGAAGATCTAAAAAAAATCTACAGCAAATCTGATTTAAGCTGGAAAGATTTACAAAAAGAAAACAGTTCAGATCAAAAAATCGCGCGCTTCTCTCTATCAAAAGAAAGTGGAACTTACTCGTTTTTTATGGATAGAGTGATGTACTCAGAGCCCACTTCTGATGCGGTTATTCACATTTATACCCCAGATAAAATGATAGATCTGGTGGCTAGTAATCCTTATGCTATTGGAGTTGCTAGCTTGTCTGCGCTGATGAACCGCAAGGATGTTAAGGTCTTAAAAATTTCTTCGGTGTTTAACGAAACCGGCACTAAGCCTCTTACTGATAGCGGCTCTATGGATTCCACTCTTATTCAGCGCGGTGAATATCCACTTACCAGGTATTTATACTTGATTTCAGCTGGCGAGCTTACAGACTCCCAAGCTAAATTTATAGATTTTATGCGCTCCCCGCAAGCCCAGGCTAAATTAGTCGATTATGGCTTAGTTGGGGTGATTTAGGGGTTTTAACAATTAGAGGTTAATGACTTTATCTGAGATCTTGGGCATAAATATCTCAGATAATTTTGAAGAGATTCTTTTGTTAGCGAACTGTCACGGATCCTGCACTAAAAACGCACTTCAAGATCTGTTGTCGTTTGGTGGTTTTTCAGAGCCTTTTTTTTCGGCATCACAAAAAGAGGCTCAGTGCTGGAGATTGGCTTATGGATCATCTTTTATAGAATTCCTCCTTTTGGACCCTCAAAACTTAAGGCAGTGAAAAAAGAACAAAAATTATATTTTTGGGATTGGGCGCTTGATATGCTTTTCAAGTGCATCTTAATGGTGATATGTTTAGATCCTTGCCTGATATTAACGGTTCAAAAATAAAAATTCTTCCTGTCGACAAGCTTTTAATTAATTTGCCTTAAGCCAGTTAAGCAAAACTTATATTCTCTTCTTTAGCGCCAAGTTCTTTGAATTTATCCTTGATTGATTCTGATTCAGTGATATTAGTAATTGTACCGTCGTCAATTTTAAATCTTATATAACCACATTTTATATTATGTAATGATTTCCCATTAAAATTAGTATTTTTGTTTATAAGTATGCCATTAAGGTTCGCATCACGAAGGTCCGCATTATTAAGGTCCGCATCACGAAGGTCCGCATAAAAAAGGTTCGCATAAAAAAGTTTTGCATCACGAAGGTCCGCATTACTAAGGTTCGCATCACGAAGGTCAGCATTATTAAGGTCCGCATCACGAAGGTCCGCATTACTAAGGTTCGCATAAAAAAGTTTTGCATCACGAAGGTCCGCATTACTAAGGTCCGCATTACTAAGGTTTGCATTTCTAAGGTCCGCATAATAAAGGTATGCATTTCTAAGGTCCGCATTACTAAGGTTTGCTTCAATGAGCTTTGCTTCAATGAGCTTTGCATAACCAAGGTCCGCATGACGAAGGTCCGCATCAAGAAGGTTCGCATTATTAAGGTTTGCATAAAAAAGGTATGCTTTTCTAAGGTCCGCATGACGAAGGTCCGCATGACGAAGGTCCGCATTATTAAGGTCTGCCTCACTAAGGTTTGCATAAGCAAGGTCTGCAGATTGAAGAAAGGCTCTTCTTAAGGTTATGTTATTAGTTTTAAAAAAATCCCTAAGATTAAATTGGGA
>JBEAYS010000119.1:0-5490 GCA_041170505.1 Cyanobacteriota bacterium | reverse complement strand
ATTCTCTTTATCTATTTAAAAATCCAAAATTTATCTTTAAGTTTTCAAATGTGACAGCTATTAGTGGAGGAATTTTTGCAGGTTTTATTGCTGGTGTAATCGGCATGGGTGGCGCGATACGAGCGGCTATTCTCTCCGCGTTTGATTTACCAAAAGAAGTTTATTTGGCTAATTCTGCTCTATTACTAGTTTTAATTGATAGTGCTAGGCTTTGGGCTTATTTTCAAGAAGGTGTTAACATTCCTGAGTTGATAAATTTAGCTAATTGGTTTGGAAATAATGCTTATTTAAGTTTGAGTCTTTGTATATTGGCTTCCTTCCCTGGCGTGAATCTAGGGAAATGGCTTGTTGAGAGGATCCCTCAAGAAAAATTCCGAATTGTAATAGCTATTTTTTTGTTAATTACAGGTATTAAATTGTTTGGATTTATCGGGCCACATTTACCTTTTTCACAGATTTGAAATGGGATCTTTAATATTTTTGTTAGGCGGATTCCGCCTCAAAACTTCGTTTTTCAGCGAATCCTTAAAGAATGGTGCGTCCGGAAGGATTTGAACCTTCGACCAATCGGTTAAAAGCCGAGTGCTCTACCGGGCTGAGCTACGGACGCATAGAGCTTTTACAGCCACAAATAAAGACTATATCATAAATTTCCAATATTCTCATAATCTAGTAGTTTTTAGATTTTTTCTTAATCTTTTTCTAAGGGTTTAAACATCGACGAAGCTGATTCCGCCTAACAAAAATATTAAGGATCCACTCCCTGAGCCAAGATTTTCTCTTAGCTCAGGGTTGAAAAATCGACGAAGTCGCATTTTTCAGTGGATCCTTAAGACCCTAAACAAAAATCCCTGCTAGAATCTCCTCAGAGACTGCTTTTAAACTAGAGCGCTTATCCATAGCCGCTTTTTGGATACGGCGGTAGGCTGTCGCTTCATCGAGAGAATATTTTTTCATCAAGACACCTTTTGCTTTTTCGACAAGCTTACGGGTCTCTAGCTTACTGTTAAGAGCATCGATTTCGGCTTGGAGGTTTTGGAGCTCTAAGGCTCTTGCCATCGCCACTTCGATAGCTGGCGCGAGGTCTGCCTTGCGAAGAGGTTTTGTCAAATACGCAAACACACCGGCTTTTGAAGCTTCTTCATAAAGCTCAGGCTGGCTATAAGCAGTAAGCATAATTATTGGTATCCTGCGAGATGCACTCTGGGAGACCTGTCTAGCCGCCTCGATGCCATCCATATTAGGCATGCGGATATCCATAAAAACTATATCCGGCTGGTTTGCCTTGATGACTTCGATTGCTTCAGCGCCGTCTTTAGCCTCAGCGACTACTTTACAGGTGGAGGCTTCTTCGAGCAATTCTTTTAGATCCATCCTGATCAGAGGCTCGTCATCCACGATTACTATTTTGATTAGATCTTGGTCTTGCATGATTTTATTTTAGCACCGGGTCAAGGATTCGCTGAAAAACGAAGTTTTGAATAGGGTTGAAAATCGACGAAGTCGAATTTTTTTAGTAGATCCTTAAAGCGACAGGAGAAACCTAAGTAATCCCTTGACTCCATAACCGCTTGCGCCTTTATAAGCCCAGAGCCCATCAGCTTCCAAAAACCCAACTCCCGCTATATCCAAATGCAACCAATTAGTTTTTTCTGGAATAAACTCTCTGAGGAATGCTCCTGCGCAAAGAGCGTCAGGGCGCGTGTTACAGTGCTTAATATCCGCGATATCGGACTTAAGTGAGTCTTTATAGTAATCAAAAATCGGCATCTGCCAGAGCTTCTCTCCTTCGCTATGAAACGCTGATGATACCTTAGCAAAAAGCTCATCAGAGTTACCCATGGCGCCCGCCGCGATCTCACCGAGAGTAGCGACCATAGAACCCGTTAGAGTAGCGAGGTCTATGATTTGGGTGGGAGGTGAACTTAGTGAAGCTGTGTAACTAAGAGCATCAGCGAGCACTAATCTACCTTCAGCATCGGTATCTACGACTTGGACGGTCTTGCCGTTCATAGCTCTTAATACATCACCAGGCTTATAACTACTGCCACCAAAAGCATTTTCAGCAAGCGCCATAATTCCAGTAATTTTTATATTAGGTCTAATTTTGTCGCCAAGCGCGCTCAGGGCCTTAAATACAGAAAGCACCGCCGCTGAGCCTGCCATATCAGATTTCATATCAAGCATATATTGATTAGGTTTCAAGCAAAGCCCGCCAGTATCAAAAGTAATTCCCTTCCCAACAAGCACAATATGCTCTTGCTTGGATTTAGACTTAGAGTCGGTTTCTTTATAGCCTGGACCTGTGTATTCAAGCACTACTAAGCGAGGATGAAACTCAGGCTTACTGTTTTTGAGGCTTTCAGCACCGACAGCAAGCAAGCAATTCATACCAAGTTTTTTTGCTTTTTCAGCGTCGATGGTTTTGGTCTTAATGAGCTTAGAAGAGCTGGCGATTTCTTGCGCGAACTTTTCCATTTGTCCAGCATTGATGGTATCAGCGTTTGAGCTGACTATATCCCGGCAAAATTTCACAGCACTAATAATTTCATCTCTAATCTTAGTATCGAAGCCCTCTGGCTTTTTGGGCTTGATGATACATTTTTTTACTTGCACATGGCGATCATCAGCCGATGTCTTATACTTATCAAAAATAAAACTCTTCAAAAAAATCATTTCGTAAGCTGATTCAATCAAATCATTACTCAGACCGGGATTCACCAGCTCTACTTCTGTCTCAGAGATATCTTTCCAATTAGCTTCAGAGATTTTTTTGCGAACTTTATCACTAGTGAGATCTTTTTTGGCTCCCAAATAAATTTTGAGAAGTTTGTCTTGGAGAAAATATTGAGTATCTGGCGGCTTGCGCTCATTGAGACCGACTTCAGAGCTTGGCGCTGATTCGGTTATAAGTTCGACAGTAAGTTTGGACATTTAAAAGCCTCCTGGAGCTAGTTTTTTAAAAAGCTTGGACCGATATTACAAGCCTTAATTTCTATTTTATCCCAAACTTGGTTTATTAGATATGGCTCTGTTTCTAGATAATTATCTAACTCATCTTGATTCATATTCAGGAACAGAGTCGAGCCGATCATTTTACCATGATCATCAATGAGAGCCGCTCCCATAACGGCTTTGCCTTGATCGCGAAGTACATCAATAAAGTCTATATGAGCTTGCCTACTGGTAAGCCTGCGCTCATATGCTGTCGGGTGGTCATAGGCAATTAACAAAAAAGGCATTAGACTTGTGCTCCTTGGCGCTCCAGCCCCATCCTACTCAAAAGTGCATTTTCATCTGGTTCTCTGCCCATAAATGACACGAATAAATCCATAGGCGGGGAGCTATCGCCTTTTTCAAGAATTTTGGTTTTGTAATCCAAGCCCACAGCAGGATTTAGGATACCTTCTTTTTGGAAACGCGAAAAAGCATCAGCCTCAAGCACTTCAGCCCACTTATAACTATAATATCCAGCGGCATAGCCTCCTGCAAAAATATGCCCAAAACTATTTGGGAAGTTCGTACCATCCCACACATCGAATAGACCGTATTCTTTTACGACGTCCTTGTAGATTTGGATTACAGGCTTATCGTCATCTTGCTCGCGCATGTAGACAGCCAGATCAAAAAGCCCAAATTCGTTTTGGCGTATGCAAGCAAGCCCTTCATTAAAAGCTCGTGCCTTTAGCATTTTTTCTATAAGGCTGTCAGGGATTGGCTCTCCGGTCTGATAATGCTTAGCAAAAGTTTTTAAGCTCTCTTTCTCCCAGCAGAAATTTTCTTGGAGCTGAGATGGCAACTCCACAAAATCCCACTCCACTGATGTACCTGAAAGCGGCTCTAGGCTTACCTTAGAGAGCAAGTGGTGCAGAGCGTGTCCAAACTCATGGAACAAAGTAACTAACTCTTGATGTGACAATAAAGACTTAAGATTTTCACCTGGCTTAGTCAAATTACAAACCAAAGCGCACTGTGAGCGAGTTTTAGAGCCATCACGGTTTTGACAAGAAGAAACTAACGGCATAACCCAAGCACCTTGTCGCTTGATATCACGTGGATAAAGATCCATATAAAAAGTACCGATTAGGGATTGATCCTTGTCATAGACTTGATAAACCTCGACATCAGGATGCCAGACCTCAATTCCAGAAACTAATTTAAAATCAATCTGGAATAATGTCCTAGCGATATCAAACATGCCTTTAATGCAGTTCTCAAGCTCAAAATAGGGCTTGGTGATATTAGTATCAAAATCATAAAGCTCTTTACGAAGTTTCTCTGAAAGATAATCTTTATCCCAAGGATAAATTTTATTAGGATTATTTTCGCTATTATGGTAAGAGATTTTTTTCTGGAATTCCACAAGCTGATTGTATTCTTGCTCGGCTAGCGGTCTTGCTTTTTTTGCGATTCTGGTGAGAAATTCTTTTACATGAACTGCGCTAGGAGCCATCTTATTAGCGATACTAAGCTCCGCGTAGTTTTTGAAACCCAACAAATGCGCCTTGCGAAGCTTAGATCTAAAAATTTCTTTTATAACCATGTCGTTATTCAAATCTGCTTGCTGACTGCTTCCTAGCAAACCTTGAGTGGCATTTTTAGTGCCTTGATTCATATAAGCGATATAAAGTTTTTTACGAAGCTCACTATGATCAGAAAATTTCATGAAAGGTCCAAATGATGGATAATCCAGATTCACCAAAAAAGCAGATTCGGGGATCAAAGCCAAAGCCTCTTGCTGACTGGTCTTGCTTGCAAGCTCTTGGCGGAATTCATCAGCAAGAACCTTGGCTGAATTTATTACATCTTCAGGAAGTCCGCTTAAATCCTGAGGATTAGTAAGAATCATCTCAAACTTAGAATCAGTGCTATTTTCAGAGAATTTTTGGCTCAGATCAGCAAGAGCAAGATTTAGTTTTTTGAATTCTTCCTTATCTTCGCCCTCTAATTCAGCTCCCGATAATTTAAAATCAAGTAAAAGACATTTTAGGTATCTAGCACGCTCACTATCTAGGCTCTGAGCCTCTTGGGTACTGGAATAGAGCTTAATGAGCTCATAGACTCTAGGATCAAGAGAGTAATCATTATAAAACTCTACGACAAGCGGGCGCGCTGAATTAGCAGACGAGCGAAGCTCAGGCGTGCCCATGAGTGAAAGCAAATTTTCTACCGGAGTCCAAACCCGCTCCAGGACATGCTCAAGCTCTATAAGACGATAAAGCGAATTTTCAAAAGTCAAAATTTCTTTTGAGCTTCTGGCTTGCTCAAGTATGCTCAAAATATCCTCAAGCTCTTTTTTGGCAGACTGGATAGCGTGGATCACAGCTGGTTCAATGTGCTCGGGCTTGATTTGGGAATAAGGGACGAATTCCTGGTAGTTGAGTAGGGGGTTTGACTGCATATATATACTTTATACCCAGGTATCCATTTTGAACTGATCCCTTTAGTTTCACGTGTCATTAAATGAATCCCTTGAAATAAAATAAAGAT
>JBEAYS010000118.1:0-9740 GCA_041170505.1 Cyanobacteriota bacterium | reverse complement strand
ACATATTTATATTCTAATATTTAGAACGATATAATGCAAATAATATATTAGATATATGCATAGTTTTTCCGTAATATATAAGTATGTTTGAAAAAACCTATATTCTAGTTAGTTTAATACCGATTGCTTATCTGAGTATTTTTCTTCTATCACGCTTCTATAGTGGAATTAGACCCAAAATACTAATCAATTACTCCAAAGCAATAACCAGTATTTGTGCAATTTTAGCCCCAATTTTATTTTGTGTAGTTTTATTCATAGGACCCTCGGGTAGTCCAATTTTAGGAAATAATTTTTGGGGCTTTTCTTTAAAGATTGATAATTTGAGCATGTTGATGCTTTGCTTAATATCTGTACTAGGTTTCTTTGTTTTAAGGTTCAGCTATAACTATTTAGATGGAGACAAAAGACAAGGTTATTTTTTGGGTGCCATTGCTATTACAATGTGCTCGGTTTGTTTGTTAGTCTTAAGCGGTCAATTACTGCATTTAGTTCTAGCTTGGATCGCTACGAGTTTATCCCTGCATAAACTTTTGGTCTATTATAAAGAAAGACCAAAAGCTGTCTGCACTGCTAATAAAAAATTTCTAGTAGCTCGAATTGGTGATTTGGCTCTTATAGGAGCGGCTTTTTTAATAGGGTCTCATTTCAATACATCTGATCTTACCACCATATTTTCTCAATCAAAAGATTTATTAAATACATCAAACCTTCCATTCTCTATTCATTTGGCGAGTATTTTAATTCTTCTTGCCGGAGCTTTAAAATCAGCTCAATTCCCTACCCAAGCCTGGTTAGTGGAAGTAATGGAGACTCCGACTCCTGTTTCAGCTTTATTACATGCCGGCATACTAAATGCGGGAATTTTTCTTATCGTAAGATTTTCTAATATTATAGTGTTATCACCATTAGCACTAGCTTTAGCAGTATTAATAGGGACTTTAACAGCGCTGATCTCCTCGTCCGTGATGTTAACTCAATCTAATATAAAAACGTCTCTTGCTTATTCAAGTGCGGCACACATGGGATTTATGATGATCCAGTGTGGACTTGGTTGTTATTCACTTGCTATTTTGCACTTAGTTGCCCACTCATTTTATAAAGCTCATGCTTTTTTAAGTGCTGGCGTAATCAACAGAGCTAATGAAAAATTTTCTTTAATAGAATCTGCTAAAAAACTTAATCTATCAAGTTGGCAAATAATTTTCATAAGCACACTAATAGCTTCTTTAGTAGTTACAGCGATCGCAGTATCTTTCCAGATTAGTCCTTTTGATGGCTTCCAGAACCTTTCGCTGACTGTGTTTCTAATTGCAGGTCTATCAATTTTAATGGCTCCATTACTAAAAGAAAAATTTAATTTTAACCTAAGTTTAAAAGTTTTAGTAGCGACTATGTTCACAGCCAGCTCTTTTTATTTTTTAGAAAAATTAGGAGGCTTTATTTTTAAAGATTTATTTGTTTATGAGATTAATTATGAATTCATCAATTACCTAGTATTATCGTTGAGTTGTGTTTTATTCATTGTAATTGTTCTAGGACAGGGCTTAATACCGAGTAATGAATCTAGTTTATTCTGGAACAAAGTTTTTGTATCATTAAAAAATGCCTTTTATACTAATGCAAGATTTAGTCTTTTAGTAAGAGAATTTGATATAAAAAAATCACAAAAGAATTTACACTTAAAGGAAATTCAACCTATCTTGAATCAGAGAAATTTAAATGTAGTTCTAACTAAAAGCTTGGAAACAGTTATCAATAAAGGTATTAAAAGAATTACTCCCCTTTGGCCTCTAAAAGATTTTGTAGCGGTTAATCCTTATCATGAATTACTTGATTTTAATTTTAAAGACGCATCTCAATTGGTTTCAGAAATCTATGGCAGTAAAATGTTCATGGATAAAGACTTTTATTTAAATGCTATAAACAATGGCATTATTAATGAAGAAGATATTTTATTAGCTATTAAAGAAGAAAATCTAAATGATATAGGTATAAATGAACTAAAAGAATATCTGATTAATTCAGATATCACTGATTTAGGTGCCATGCATCTTCCTCTTATTAAAGATCTAGCGTCACAATATACAGAAAAAGACTGGACTAAAATTTGTATGGAGAGAATATCTCTATGGTGCTCGAATTATTTCGATAAAGGGCAAGCAGTATGGTCTTGCCCTTGGAAAAGCCAAGATCTTTATCTTGCATGGATAGAAGAAGCTAGCCTAGATAAATTTCCAGAAATAATCGGCTTGAAAAACTTTAGAGAATTCATCAAATCCTTACCAAAAGATTCTGACCAAATGATTTCACTAGCTTTATCAGAACTTGGAATTAGCGATAACCAAGCAGAGCGATATTGCCATCGATTACTAGCCAGCATTAATGGCTGGTCTTCATACTGTCGCTATTTTTTGTGGGAGGCAGAGTTATACGGAAAAACCGATTCAAAATTAAAAGATTTTCTAGCCGTAAACCTAGCTTGGGAACTGGCTTTGTTTAGATTAATAAGTCAAAATCAAAATGAATTTATTACAGAATGGAATTCATTTAAACAACTATACAATTCCAAAAATCAAAAAACAGAAGCTAATGTCCACGACAAAATCAAATACCTCTTACAGCTTGCTTTTGAAAAATCATGGCAAAGAAAACTGTTTAATCAGATTCTGGAAAATAATCCAAAAGATACAAATCAGAAAAAAACTTTACAAATGATTTTCTGTATCGATGTCAGATCAGAAGTATTTAGAAGAAATCTAGAAAGCTTAGACAAAAACTTTCAAACATTGGGTTTTGCAGGTTTCTTTGGGTTTGCTGTAGAATACTTGAAGCTTGGAGAAAGTGTTGGTCAATCACAATGTCCTGTTTTATTAACACCTAATAGCAAAATTAGTGAAACTATCAAAGGTAAAACTAGCTTCGAAATTAAAAATATAATTCAAGCTATTGCTATTCAAGAAACAGCAGAAAATATTTGGAATAAATTCAAAATGTCAGCAGTGTCCTGCTTTTCGTTCGTTGGACCTGTTGGGTTTGCTTATCTGCCCAAATTATTACAAGATTCATTCCCGAAATTTAAAATTAACAACGCAGAATCATATAAACTAGAACCAAATCTTGAATGCTCTGGCAATCATGGAATGGAGTTTGGTCTAAGTTTAGATAAAAGAATTACCATAGCCTATCAAGCCTTACAAGCCATGTCTCTTACAAAAGATTTTGCAAAATTTATCATAATCACTGGGCATGCTGGATCTGCCGTGAATAATCCTCACAAAGCTGGTTTGGATTGTGGAGCTTGTGGTGGTCATTCTGGGGAATCTAATGCAAAAATCGCGGTAGAAGTCTTAAATGACCCACATGTAAGAGAAGCTCTTGAATTAAAAAATATATTTATACCAGATGACACTGTATTTCTTGCCGCTCTGCATGACACCACTACTGACCAAATAACAGTATTCAATCAAGAATCTCTAAACTTAACTACTAAGCTAGAACTGTGTTCTATTCTAGAAAAAATAGATCAGGCCTCTGCTTTAACCAGAAAAGAAAGAGCTTCAAAGTTATTAATTGAAAATAGCTTATCAAAAAATATTTTTGATAGAGCATTTGATTGGTCTCAAGTTCGCCCAGAGTGGGCTTTAGCTGGATGCAGTGCTTTTGTAGCGGCTCCTAGAAGCTTGACAAAAGATTTAAATTTAGAAGGCAAAGTCTTTTTACATGATTATATATGGCAGGATGATAGTAATTTTAATATTCTTAATTTAATAATGACTGCTCCAATGATAGTCGCTAGCTGGATTAGCTATCAATATTATGCAGCCGTAGTAGATAATAAAACTTTTGGGAGCGGAAATAAAGTCTTGCATAATGTCTCTGGACTCATCGGGGTTCTAGAAGGTAATGGTGGAGATCTAAGATCAGGATTACCAATTCAATCACTACACGATGGTAACAGCTGGATTCATGAGCCTAGAAGACTTACTGTGCTAATCGAGGCTCCAATAGACCAGATCAATAAGATTATCAAAAACAATGAATTGGTTAAAAACTTACTAGATCATCAATGGATACATTTATTTGCTATCAATAGTGAAAATAAAAGTTTATGGAGATATATTAAAAATAATGAATGGCTTAAGGAAAATGCTTCTAGGCTGAATACAATAGGGGAAAATCAGTATGTTAGTTGCTAAAACAAGTACAGATATTCTTCAATACCTAGAAGCTGAAGCCATACATATCTTAAGGGAGCTTGTGGCGGAATTTGAAAACCCTGTTTTGCTTTTTAGCGCAGGAAAAGATTCTATCGTTTTACTACATTTAGCTTTAAAAGCTTTTTATCCATCAAGACTTCCTTTCCCCTTGATGCATGTGGATACGGGACATAATTTTCCTGAGGCAATCGAATTTAGGGATAGAAAAATAAAAGAAATCAATGCTCGATTAATCATAGCTTCAGTTCAGCAATCAATAAATGATGGAATAGTGCAAGAAGATAAAGGCCCCTATGCTAGCAGAAATAGACTGCAATCAAGAACTCTTCTTGACGCAATTAAGATACATGGCTTTGATGCCGCAATTGGTGGTGCTCGCAGAGATGAAGAAAGAGCAAGAGCAAAAGAAAGAATATTTAGTCATCGTAATTCTTTTGGTCAGTGGGATCCCAAGAATCAAAGACCTGAATTATGGTCTTTATACAACGGACGCAAAAAAGCAGGAGAACATTTCAGAGTATTTCCTTTAAGCAATTGGACGGAATTAGATATTTGGCAATATATCTTACAAGAAAATATAGAAATTCCAGATCTTTATTTTGCCAAGGATAGAAAAGTATTTATGCGTAACGGTATGTATCTAGCGGAGTCTGACTTTATAGAAAAATTAGCTAATGAAATAGTTATCGAAAAAAAAGTAAGATTTAGAACTGTCGGTGATATGACCTGTACTTCTGCTGTAGTATCACAAGCCGATACCATCGAAAGTATTATTGATGAAATTATGAATTCACAAACATCAGAAAGAGGACAAAGTAGAGCTGATGATAAAACCAGCGAAGCGGCTATGGAAGATAGAAAAAAAGAAGGGTATTTTTAATGAATGGAAACATGGTTAGAGTTATTACAGCAGGGAGCGTTGATAATGGCAAATCAACTTTGATAGGTAGATTACTTTTTGACTCTAAACAAATTTTAATAGACCAATTAGAAAATATAGAAAAAGCGAAATATCGTTATGGTAACGAAGAGATTAATCTAGCTTTTTTAACAGATGGATTAAAAGCTGAGCGCGAACAAGGCATCACCATTGACGTAGCTTATAGATATTTTTCGACCAAAAAAAGAAAATACATCTTAATAGACTGTCCTGGTCACATTCAATATACCAAAAATATGATTACAGGATCTAGCAACGCTGATATTGCAATCATTTTAATCGACGGACAAGAGGGATTCAACAATCAAAGTAAAAGGCACGCCTACCTCTCAATTTTACTAGGCATAGGGCATATTATATTTGCCATAAACAAAATGGATCTACTAGAATATTCACAAGATACTTACCTAGATTTAGTTTCAAGCATTAATGAATGGTTACCAAATGAATCAAAGTCTGAATTTTACTTCCTACCTGTTTCTGCACTCAAGGGGGATAATATCGTCGAAAAGTCTGGAACAATGCCTTGGTATAGTGGAAATAGTCTTTTAGATTTATTGGATGAACTTGAATCAAATACAGAATCAGAGAATGATTGTTTTCGATTTCCAATTCAATGGGTTATAAGACCGCAATCTAAGGAATTTCAAAATCACAGATCATACGCTGGGGCTGTTATAAGAGGCAAGGCTCAAGTTGGAGATTCAATAATGGCGCTTCCCTCAGGTCTTATTTCAAAAATCAACAAAATACAAATTGGCTTAGAAAATTTTAGTGAAATCAATACCGGATTATCACCAAGTATTTCCATCAATGATGATCTAGATATCTCTAGAGGCTCTATACTAGTAAATCCACTTAATCCTCCCAAAACAGCTAATAGACTCAACGCTATAGCTGTTAATTTAAATCCCGCGCCCTTAAAAAAAGAGGGGCATTATCTCTTGAAGCATAACTCAAAATGGTTCAAAGCCATTATTGAAGATATTTATAGCGAGCTTGACCTCAATAAATTATGTTTTGAAAAAGTAAGTTCAAATTTAAGCTTTAATTCAATTGGAAAAATTAAACTGCTTTTGAATGAAGATATTTTTTTTGATTTATACTCAGAAAATAGAATTATGGGATCTGCAATCTTGGTAGACGAGTCAACTAATGAGACGGTTTCAGCTCTAATGTTTATATAATCATGAATGATGATAGTTCATAAAAATTAGATCCTCTTCCAACTCAAAATCTGGTATTTCTTAACCAGATCTTAATATTTCTTTGTATTAATTGTCATAAGTATGAGTAGGGTTTTTCCAAGATTAACTATACACTCACCGGCTTCTCAATCGAGCGGATTTAATAATTCTAGCTCACCTAGTTCTAACAACAATATTTCAAATTCTCACAACCAAAATTTTTCACTACCTGGTAAGACAAATTCCTACCAGCCAAATTATATTCCGTCACCATTAGTGAAAAGAAACTCTGAGAAAAAAAAAGAAAATTCATTTTTTAACTTGTTTTCCTAAATAAAAGCTGGTACTAAAGATTTTTTATGTTTTTCATATATAGCTACTTGGCTTATATCCAGTTCCCTGAGTAGGTTTTCTAGTTTATCATAATTGTGACAGAGATCGTTTGCGGTATGAGCGTCAGCGGCTATAGTAAAAGTGATACCTTTATCTTTTGCCATTTGGATAATTTTATTATCAGGATAAATCTTACCTGTTGGCTTACGGATTCCTGCCGTGGAAATCTCAATAGATAAATCATGAGACTTAATTACATCAAGGGTTTCATGGTAAATATCATCCATAGCAATAGTAGGAAAAAAATTAAAAATCTTGATCAAATCCAAATGTGCCATTGAGTCCACCAGCCCTGAGCTAGCCATAGTGCGAATATTAGAGTAGTACTCGATATAAAGTTCATTAATATCATAGCTATCATATTGCGGGATATAGTGAGGATGGTCAAAAGGAAAATCTTTTACGAAATGAACAGATCCAAGAACAAAATCTAATTTACCCCAATTTTTTTCTACCCATTTTCTACCCTCCACGCTGGTTTCAGGATCATTATCCAGCTCAATTCCAGAGCGAAACTTAATATCTGGATTATTTTCACGGAGTAAATCGACCTGATCAAAACACACACCAGCTTTGTAGCGATCATGATCAGTAAAAGCAATATCTCTAAGACCTAGTTCCCGAGCCTTATCTGCCCAGGGTTGAAGAACCTTTGGTGAGTAAGTAAGATCTTCTCGATGAGCTTGCGGATGATTATGGTAATCAGCGTATAACATTTTTAGACTCTTGCTAATTTTTCTATATCTCTCATCGTGAGAATGGTTGTGTAGTCCACGCCATACTCTTCTAGCCTTGAAGCCGCTCCGTCAAGGCGATCAACAATAGCAATAACTTGAAGGATTTCAGCATCTGCTTCTTGCTGAAGGGTGCGAACCATCTCTATGACATTCAGACCGTCTATTACTTCATCAAGCACCAAACACACTTTAGCACCGGGTTTTAGCGGACCTTCGACCCACTTAGAAAGACCTTGCCTGCGTGCGTTATAATTATCACGCACATAAAAACTATCTAACACCTGTCCGCGAATAAAAGCGAGTTGAGAAGTCGTTGCCGCAATGGAATAAGTATTAGTAAAAGTACCGCCGATCGCTTGAACATCGTCCTTAAGTTGGTTTAAAACTACCATACTAGACAAATAAATCCCGCGCGCTGAAAGAAGAGATTCTTTTAGATCAAGGTAGTTAGAAGTAATACGTCCTGAAGGCAAAATTGAATCCCCAAAAAAAAGAGCTTTTGTCGAAATTAACTCTGCTAATTGATCTCTTGCTTGATCATAGGTAATGTTAACAATGGATGAATCCAGCTTAGGATGCGATTTTGATTTGTCGTTACGATGATGAGGTTTTTTATTTACCATTATTAGCTAATTTTATCACGTCTAATCATTTCAATCATAGCCCTTATACTAGATGATTTTGGGGTTAAAACCTCAAAATTTGGCAACACAGCATCTATTGTTTCACTTGTTTTTGGACCAATACTCAGGAATTTTACTCCAGAGTGTAAATTCAAACTGTTAGAAATTTTAGAAAAATTTTTGACAGTTTGGGAACTAGCTAGGCTAATAAAAAGCTGAGAATTTTGATTGATTAGATCTTGAAGCTCAGAAATCTGCTCAGGGCTTGGTTGGTGCGCCAGAGTACGATAGGCTGGAACTATATCAATCACAAAATGCCCAAAAATCTTTTGACTTAGATCATCCTCCAGATCAGCGTTTCGCGGGATTAGAATTTTTTTTGGTTCAAGACTGGCGTTTAGACCTTCTGCTGAATATTGGTTTTGGAACTCAAAAAAAAGCGTGTCTGAATTAAATTCAGATGGCACAAAGTCCACAGGAAAACCTACTTCTTGCTCCACAAACTTTCTTGTAGACTGCCCTACACAAGCGATTTTAAGATGTGGGCTGAGATGAAAAAACTGCCCGCCTAACTCGATCAACCTTTCAAAAAAACTTAAAGCAGATTTTTTGCTCATAAAAAAAATCCAATCATAATTTTGATTAGATTTAATCGCTTGGTCCAAAGCCTCATAGTTAGTGGGCTTTGCGAATTTTAAAAGCGGGAAGGAAAAAAAATCTAAATCAAAATCTTGAAATTCCTTAATGGTATCAGAGTTATCTTCTGCAGTGCGAGTCAGTACTAAGACTGGCATAATTATTATGAACCTAATCGATATCCAAAGCCTCTGACCGTTTGAATAATTTTAGGTTTATTGGGATCTTCTTCGATTTTTTGGCGTAGCCAGCAAATATGCACATCGACTGTCTTTGAGTCTCCATCAAAATCTAAACCCCAAACTTTTTCTATCAATTCATCACGTGAATAAATTCTCTTAGGGTTAGACATAAAAGTCTCCAGCATAGAATACTCTCTAGGTGAAAGATTCAGCTCTTTGTCTTCGAGCCATGCTCTGTGAGTTTTTGTATCCATGATAATATTCCCAAATCTAATGCGCTTAGGATGAGCCGAATTTGGTTGTTGAGCACGTCTGATAGTGGAATTCACCCTGGCCATCAACTCTTCCCAGTTAAATGGTTTGGTGATGTAATCATCAGCCCCAGCTGTTAAACCCTCGACAATATCTTCTTTTGCACTTTTACCAGTAATCATAATGACTGGCACAAAGTTTTGGTTTTGACGAATTTTTTTTAGTACATCAAGCCCAGATACATCTGGCATGCTCCAATCCAATAAGATTAAATCCGGCTCTTCTGAATCATACATAGAAAGAGCTTGTTGGCCATTATAAGCGACTGCTGTATCAAAACCTTTTTGGCGGAGTGTGTAGGACATCGGATCCACCAAATTAACTTCATCGTCTACTAACAAGATTTTTAAACCCATCTTAATAATTTATATACCACTTTTCCTTAACCTTTAAACAATTTAGGATAAAGGTTTATTAAGGATCCACTGAAAAATGCGTCTTCGACGATTTTTCAACCCTGAGCCAAGAATGAATCTTGGCTCAGGGAGTGAATCCTTAAGAAAGCTATGC
>JBEAYS010000117.1:0-4961 GCA_041170505.1 Cyanobacteriota bacterium | reverse complement strand
GCTAAAAGGCTTGCTAAAATTAAAATTGTTAAAGGTTTAATCATATGACCTCGCCTAAGTATTTTCATGAAAATCTAGCAAACGGTAAATGGTTTGAGTTTCCTCTGGCGCTTCAACTCGGTAATATTGGCGGAGAGATTCAAAGATATATTAATGCCAAAAAACGCAATGACAGTGTAGCCGCTCAAACTGCTTTTTATAAAGCAATAGAATTAATTGATCTAACCAAAAACGACCCCAAACATCGTAAAACAGGACGTTTAAAAGAAATTTGTAGGCTAAAAGAATTTTTAGTAGACGCTGTTATAAATGATCCACCAATCTATAAATCAGATCTAGAAGGGCTTGTAAGATATTGTAATCAAATGGTCATTGCTTATAAAAGCTAATTTGGTTTTGGAATATATTCAAGAGCTTTTTTTGATAAATTATATTTGCTCATAGAATAATTATACTCCGAGATTTTCAGTTTTATAGCATGTAAAACAGTTTTAAAAAGCCTCCTAGCTCTGCAGTATCACAAGGCTGTACCAAATTAGTTAACCATCTTTAGATATTCAGCATAAATATCTCTAGCAGCTGTTGGGATAAGAGCATAAAATTCATTTCTAATGTTTGCTGGAATTGCATTATCATCGAAAATTTGAGCTAGCTTACATTGAGCTTCTACTAATTCTGAATGTTTGTCAGCATGAGCATCACTATCTATTTCATTAGAACCACGATAAATAATTTTCTTAATAAAACCTCTCTGTAAGATTCTTTCTTGATCCTGATAAACTGTGAAGTCCGCTTGGATTTTTTTTACAAGATCAATACTTTCTTGAAAAACTTTTTTCGAGCGGGATTCATCACCTAAACATCTAGTTAGACGAGCTACTGTTTTTGTCTGAAACATAAGATCATCCAAATCTGAATTAGATTTTTTTTGCATAGAGCTAAGTTTACTTTGCCTAGCTAAATTCCTTAACATAACTGGATTCACTCCATAATTAAGGCTCATGGGGCGAGGACCAGCCTCATTTATCAAATTACCACTAGAGATTTTCTCAAGAACTTTTTGACTTATAAGTTCTACTAAATCATCAATATTAATTGATTCTTTTCTTCCTCCATTAACAAGCTGGATTAGAGCCCCAGCGGCTACTGAATGTGCTTTCATATTTCTCCTTTTTTTTAATTTAAACTGATTTTTTTGCTTTACTTAACGGCTGACTTAAGATTCGATCTAAATCATAAATTCCTAGTTGATTTAATGAAGCCTCTAAACTCCCCAAACTCTCTTGCAATCTAGCTTTTGAAGGGTCAGTTTGAGCTGGAGCTTTCTTAAACCAAGAGAATAATTTACTAAATCCTTTCGGGTGAGAAGTTTGAACATCGATTTTAGCTTCTTGGAGGCAAATATCTAAATTATCAAACTTCTTAGAGATTTCATAAATCTGAGCTTGAGCTTCTCTATAGCTAAGTCCATTATTTATAGCGTTTTGTAGAATTTCAGATTTTATTTTTAAGCGAATATCCTCTGGATTTTTTTTCAATTCTGCACTAACTGTTGTAAGCTGTGCTTTTAATATTTTTTGGTCTCGAGTCACAGATCTTGATTTAGAACCAGAGACATTTAATCCAAGCTTGCCAGCGGCAGATTCAATCTCTGACTGGACTCCAGCTCTAGTAGTCGCCAAATTATTCTTAGCGTCTGCTACTTGTGATTCAGCGTGGTTTAATCTATCGACAAGAGAACTAGGCTGAGGCGGCACTCTGAGAGCTTGTTGGGGTGCAAAATGTCCTCCATTAGATATGATAGAGCTTAACCAAGGTAAAAGTAAAATAGCTCCCCCAGTCAAAGCTAGAGGATTAGCACTAAAGCCCCTAAAACCTCCACTAAAACTACCCAGAGTCGTCATCGCTTCAATAAACGAACCTAGGATATTTAAAGCCTCTTTGCTTGATATTTCTACTACTGGTGCGGTATTAGAGGCATTTTGGACAGTATTGTTTACTGACCCGGCTTCGTTGCCGTGAACTATTTATAACATTTTTCTCCCTCTTGCTTAATATTTTTAAGCGAATTTCACAAATTACTTAGTAATTAAATGAATTATTATATTTTTAAAACTAGATATCCCTCAACCAGTTATGTACATACAAAGCGTGTCTGGAAATGGTTTTGACAAAAACTAATAACCGCTAATCAAAATTTTAAAACTAAATCAACTAAAAGGCTTGCTAGAATTAAATTTGTGAAATTTAAATTGCAAATAATTGATAAACCAATCGATTTAAACATCATTAAAGAAAGTGCTGGTCAAAGTCACATATTATTCACAAAAGCTGTTGTTGATATTGATAAAAAGATCATGGTGATTGGATCTGAGTTGCATGTGGACGAGGAGCAATTGTTGTTAGAAGAAGGGTCTCAACAAAATTTCTTATGGGGGATAAATATTTGGCTCAAAGATGATAGTTATGAAATTGAGTTTGACTCAATGATTAATTTGAGACCCAATCAGAAGAATTTTTCTCGTCACGTTGAAGATGGCAAAACACAAGAGCTGATAACTAATATTGTTAAAGGTTTAATCGTATGAACACGCCTAAGTATTTTCATGAGAATCTAGCAAATGGGAAATGGTTTGAATTCCCTCTGGCACTCCAACTCGGCAATATTGGCGGAGAGATTCAAAGGTATCTTAATGCAAAAAAACGCAATGATAGTTTAGCCGCTCAAACTGCTTTTTATAAAGCAATAGAATTGATTGATCTAACCAAAAACGACCCCAAACATCGTAAAACAGGACGTTTAAAAGAAATTTGTAGGCTAAAAGAATTTTTAGTTGACGCTGTTATAAATGATCCACCAATCTATAAATCAGATATAGAAGGGCTTGTAAGATATTGTAATCAAATGGTCATTGCTTATAAAAGCTAATTGGACTTGTGCTTTCATATTTCTCCTTTTTTAAAAAATTTAAACTGATTTTTTGCTGTACTTAACGGCTGACTTAAGGATTCGCTGAAAAACGAAGTTTTGAGGCGGAATCCTTAAATGAATTATTCTATTTTTAAAAATAGATATCTCTCAACCATTTATGTATATGTAAAACAGATCTAGAAAAGATTTTTATAAAAAATCTCTACCCTGTAATCAGCCAATGATTAACCAAGATTATTTCTTTTTTTTTGTTAATTTTAAAAAAAACTTTTCTAATGATTGTTTTGATTCTGTATCTTTCAAGTAATGAATAATACCAGGTAAGATGGAAATTACAATTATACCTAAAATTATTGGTAATAAATATTTATCAGCACCCGGCAAAACCTTACCCAGAGCAAATCCTGCAAACGTAACTCCAACACCCCAAAGTAAACCACCGACTATATTAAATCTAAAAAAACTAGGATAGTGCATATTCGCTATGCCTGCAACTATGGGAGCAAAAGTTCTGATTACAGGTATAAAACGGGCTAAGACAATAGTTTTGGGACCATGTTTTTTATAAAATTCTTCTGTTTTGAGTAAGTTTTTTTTATGAAAAAAAAAGTTATCTTCTTTTTGAAAAAATCTTCTCCCCACTTTTTGACCAAAAGCATAACCCACATTATCTCCAAGTACGGCTGATAAAAAACAACCAATTAACAAAACTGGTAAGCTTAAAATTTCTTGTGATGCTAAAAAACCTGCTGTAAACAGTAAACTATCTCCAGGCAAGAAAAAACCAAAAAACAAACCAGATTCAGCAAAAACAATGCCAAAAATACCTATATACCCAATTTGTTGTATTAATTCGCGTAGATCTAAATGCATTGAAAAAAGTATATCAGCAAATGCTTTTTAGAGTAAGATTGTTAAAATAATTCTGCTTTGGATAATATATTATTTGTTACAAGCAAAACCCCGTGGGTTACCACAGGGCTTTACTTGTGCTGTATGAGGCAAATCGTTAATTTAACTACTGCATTAGTGAGTAGGCATCGTAATCAATAAAATTACCATCCAAACTCATACTAGTAGTAGAAAACGGATCATCTAAACCCTTGGTAATTCCAGTCATTACTCCACTAAGACCCCCAAATAATCCTCCTGTAACCAATCCAGTTGTCAAACCGATTGGTGTGCCAATTACCTTACCTATTACTCCATTTCCAAGTCCATCAGATACAGTATCTGCGTGATGTACTCCGCCAGCAATTCCACCGCGCAACACACCAGATACAGTTCCTACTGGAACGGCTACTATAGGTCCTAATATCGAAAATATTCCGTAACTAGAAGCTTTTACTGGTGCATGAGCGAATAGCGATACAAGCAGTGCTGACAAAAGTTGTAACGCAATCAATTTCTTCATATGTCCCCCTTCCTTACCGGTCATCAACATTGATGATTAGTATTGGTAATATCTATGTACCATGAAACTAGAATTTTTAAACTAGGTATAAACCAGTAATAATAAGGGTTCTAACTTGTTTTTTGAGGGAGTCAACTGAGGGATTTAAAAAAAATTATATTTGCTGACCTAAAATCATTTTTGGAACAATTCTACCCTCAGATGTTATCCATCTCCCATCATATAGTAAAGAACCTTTTGTTAAGTGATCTTTATTTATTATCATTTTTACTAACTGTTGTCCAAACTGATATCCACTGGTACTCATCAAGTTATCCCAAAAATGAATCAAATGTTTGTTTAATAAACCAAATAGAGAATTAAATTTAGTGTTTCTAGTTTTTAAAAATTCTCCAAATCTAAATGATAGAGCGGGACCTAATAAAACACCAAAAGCAGAGGGAACCTTAGAAGATAGTTTGTTACTGGAAGAGGAAATTATAGCTTCGATAAAATCAAAAGGTAATCTTTGAGACAAACCTGCAAAAGTATTCATAGGAATTTTTTTATCAATTTTTTTCAAAGAATCACCAAAACAGGAAGTAATAAAAAAATAGAATAATGAAAATATTGTGC
>JBEAYS010000116.1:0-12295 GCA_041170505.1 Cyanobacteriota bacterium | reverse complement strand
CCTGATAAATCCAAAACTTATAGCGATTTAAAAATCGAAATGGATAATCCCTTGTCTCGTGAACATCGGATTTTACGTCAATCCCTCATACCAGGCTTGATCCAATCCGCTAGTAGAAATTATGCTTATGATAAAACTAGTGATATTAAATTGTTTGAAATCGGAAAAATCTATAATTTTTTATCGATGGCTACTGATCTAAATTCTTTTAAAGAAGAGCCAGCATTTTCGGCGATCCTAGTAAAAACCCAAAACGATTGGACTCAAGCTAAGCCTAAGACTCTTGCTGAGAATTTTTTCGTGATGAAATCATTAGTCGAAAACATGTTCCCTAAGTCTAAGTTTATCAATCTAGATGAGCATTCTAAGGCGAGTTCTTTTTTGCATCCAGGAATTTCTGCAAAGGTCATGCTAGGTAAAAAGCAATTAGCCATAATTGGTAAGCTTCACCCAAGTATCTGTAAAGAGTGGGATTTACCAAGCGAGACCTATGTGCTTGAAAGTACCTTGCCGACCTATTCTGAACCTAAGTTTAAACCCATCGCTAATACTCCTATCATCCAAAGAGATGTAACCGTAGATAGTTCTGATGAAATAACAGCAAGCGAGATCTTAGCTGTAATTGAAAAATTTAAATCAAAAGATCTAAAACGACTTAGCTTGGTGGGTTATTATTGCCGTGAAGCTAGCATGGATGCTTTAGCTCAAAAAAGTACTACTTTTAGGCTTAAATGGCAATCTGAGACTGAGACACTAAGTGGGGACGCGATAGATGCTGATGTGGTCGCATTAAAAGTATTATTAGAAAAAGAACTTCAAGTGAGCTTTAGAGCTTGAACACTTTGGTTTATAATAGAAGTATTCTATGTCATCTCAAAGAAAACTAAGAATATCTTTTTTACTAAACGCTTTTATAGTGACTCTTTTATTGGTAGCACCGATTCCTTTTTTTAGTCAGATCATAAAAGATATTCCTCTAATAAGTTTATTTTTGGGTGAAGTTTCTTTTATATTTTTGGTGGTGCTAGCTAGCTTCCCAAAAGCCGGTCTAAATGAGATTTTGCGGATTGGTTCTCGTTATTTGTTTTTTGTTAGTTCATGTTTTACGGTAATGAGTTTTTTGCCAATAGATGCTAAGTTTAAACTTTTTTCTTTTGATTTTTCTGAAGGCGGTATGCCAGATATGGTAGCTGTTAATATAATTGGTCTGATAATTCTAAATATTGTTGCTTGTTTGTTTTTTGGTGTAGAACTCAATCGTAAAGATATTCCTAGCGAAGAGATAGAGGTTCCCAGAAAATCTAAAGTCGAAGATATTTTACTGCCACGCCCTACTGAAATCAAGCCAACTCAAGATGAAATTTCATCAGAACTTAAAAAAGATGTAAACACCCTATTTGAGCTTTATTTACAAGATTATGAAGCTGGCAATCTTGAGAACGACGAAAAACTTGAAAATATAGAAAATGCCTTGCTTACCAATATAACCCCAAAGATTAGCGGAGCTATGTGCACAGATAAGCATGGTAATGTTCTGCATGATACTATTTTTCATTGGGAAGGTTATCCAAGAGAAACTCTTATTCAAGTTTTTACTCGAAACAATGAAAAATCAAAAGAACTAGGCACAGGGGCACTTTGTCAATTACTTTTAAAAGATGGAAATTATTGGTATTTAGTAGCAAAGTACAAGGGCAATTATCTTATGTTGCAAACCGTTGAAAATGAGCCAAGTGCCTTATTGGAAACTGGTTATAAAGTCTTCAAAGCCGTCTAGCGAAGCTATTATAGAATCAGAATGAGTGAAGGATTCGCTGAAAAACGAAGTTTTGAGGCAGAATCCGCTTAACAAAAATATTAAGGATCCACTCCCTGAGCCAAGATCCCTTCTTGGCTCAGGGTTGGAAAATCGACGAAGTCGCATTTTTCAGTGGATCCTGAAGATTATAGATTTTGCTTTAGGCAGGAAATAGCTAGATTATTTGCACTAAGGCAATCATGTTATCTAGATTTTTGAGTAATTCGTAGACAATGTCTGCGGGTTTCGGGAATAATATAAATATGATCGAAAAACTACTTAAACTAGTTCTTGATAATGGTGCAAGTGATTTGCATATCGCTACCAACGAACCTCCTATCTTAAGAATAAATGGTGTACTTCAAAGGCTAGATTTTGCACCACTAACAAAAGATCAAGTAAAAACTCTTTGTTATAGTTTTTTGAATAAGCACCAGCAAGAAATTCTAGAAAGCACTCATGAATTGGATTTAGCTTATGGTGTTGAGGGCTTGGGTAGATTCAGAATTAACGTGTTTAAGGATAGAGTCGGCTACGCGGCGGCGCTTAGAATTATTACAGAAAAAATTCCTAGCTTAGAGCAGTTAGGCTTACCAGCTACAACCAAAGATATCGCAAAACTCCCTCGGGGATTGGTTTTGGTGACTGGTCCTACTGGCTCCGGTAAATCTACTACCTTAGCCGCGATTATAGATTGGATTAATACTCACCGTGCTGAGCATATTTTAACTATTGAAGATCCGATTGAATTTGTTCACAAATCCAAAAAATCTCTTATAAACCAGCGCGAAGTTGGTAACGATACTCACAGCTTTAGCGCGGCTCTTAGATCGGCTCTCAGAGAGGATCCGGATGTGATTTTGATCGGGGAGATGAGAGATCTTGAGACTATATCTCTTGCTGTTACAGCGGCAGAAACCGGTCACTTAGTGTTCGGAACCCTGCATACCAGCTCAGCAGCGACGACTATTGATCGTCTTATCGATGTGTTTCCACACGAACAACAGACCCAAATCCGCATTCAGCTTTCTAACTCGCTCAAAGCAGTCTTATCCCAAACCCTGCTACCAAAAAAGGACGCAAGCGGACGAGTTATGGCAATGGAGATAATGGTGGTTACTCCAGCTATAGCCAATTTGGTTCGTGAAGGAAAAACTTCTCAAATCTATTCAGCCATCCAAACTGGTCGTAAAGAAGGTATGCAGACCCTTGAAGCCTCACTTGCTGAAGTTTATAAAAAAGGTAATGTTCGCATTGAAGATGTTCTTGCTAAGTCATCAAAAGTAGACGAGCTGAGAAATTTACTAGGTTCTGACGTTGTTACTAATGAGCTTTTAGCTGCTATCTAGAGCGAATTTTATTTAACTTCCTTCCAAACTTTTATGTAATCCACATAGGTATAGGCTGGAAGTTTTTTGGAATCAATACGACCAGCCCAGCCTCCGACCATAGTATTTAAAATTATGCTCATCGGTACGTCAGGGACTCTTGCTGATTCAAAACGCCACACTTCCTCATCGTTAATGTACCACGCTAGCAGAGCGGGTTTCCAGAGTAGAGCAAAAGTTTGATATTCGTAAGGATTAGTTTTTATTTGATGATAATTAAGTTTGTTTATCATATCCTTTCCACTATCAAAATAGTGAATTGCCCCAAGAAATTTATTAGCCTCCCATTTAGTAAGGTGCTCCATAATATCTAGTTCCATACCTTTGCCAATATATCCTAATTGAGTTCCATCTAAAACTCCAGTTGATTTCCGTAGCTTGTAATCGTCTACCTGTCCAGGTTTTAGACCTCTATCAGGCATTAACCAAAATGCGCTATGCAAACCTTTACTAGTCGGTAATTTCATGCGCGCCTCAAAATATCCGTATTTTTGAGTAAATTTTCCGTAACTATTTACATAGCCAGTTGAATATTTCGCTTTTATAGTTTTGCCTTTTGGATTTATCATTTTCAGTCTTTGCTTTTTAGAAACAAAAACTAGCTGACCATTTTGGACATAAGTATTTTCTTCTAGGTTTATTGCTTTAGTTTTTCCGACTTTAAGGGCCCCATTTGGAGTGATCTTAGACCAAATATCAGAATTAAAGGTATTAAAATTTTCATCTAAAACTAATTTCCATTGACCTATAGAAGGTGGTTTAGCCGATAGTTTACTAAAAAATATTAATAATACGAAGAGAAAAAAAATCTTTTTAATAATCATAGTTTGAGTATACTGGCTGTAGCTGAATATGTCAGCGCGCAAAAAAATTTTTTAAATCAAGATTTAGTTTATTTAATAGTGCTATAAAAAGTAAGCCAGCATTAAGAATGGAAATTATAGTTGTTGATATTGCTAATCCACTTAAGCCAAATTTGTTTACCAGAAAATAATTCAAAATTAATTTTACAAAAATTGCAAAAATTATCACATACAGAGGCGACTTGCTGTCTCCGTAACTGTAAAGAGCTCGTGTGAGGCTGTCTCTGATAATATAAGGCAAAATTGAAAAACAGAGATAAAAAAACACTGAAGCAACCATCTGAGTAGAGTGTTCACTAAAAGCTCCGCGCTGAAATAAAATTCTAATTATTTCATCAGACCAGATACATCCTACCAAAACTGCAGGCACACAAAGCATTACCATCGTTTTAATTGATTTTTTTAGTAATCTGGCGACTTCTAAATTATCCCCGCGAGCTATAACCTCTCCGATACGAGGAAATACAGGCACTAAAAACGCCGTTAAAAGTACTCCTAGAGGCATTTGCACAAGACGATTAGCCAGCACCAGCGCGCTCCATGATCCTTGCTCAAGATCCCTACAAAAAAAACTATCCACAAAAACAATTAGTTGACTGATAATAGTCGCTAGTAAAGCTGGATATAAAATTTCTGAAAAAGATTTTTGGCTAAGATCTTTTTGAGAGGGGTTATCTTTTAGATGATTTTTTTTTATGTCAACTAAAGCTGGGACTTGTAAGAACAATGACAAAACTCCTCCAATACTAGTACCAATAGCAAGAGCAAGACCACTAAAACTATCACCCATAAAAAATACAGCAACAATTAGTGCGACATTAATCATTGCTGGTGATAATGAGGGCTCTAAGTATTTTTTATAGCAGTTTAAAATTCCAAACATTATCCCAATAGGGCCAGCTATGAGAATCAAAGGCAATAAAATATCGATATTGAACAGTGTTAAATTAAAATATTCTGGATTAGTTTGCTTATCAATAAACACATTCAAAACATAAGGCTTTAAAAAAAATATCAAAACACAAAAAGCAAGTAAAACATAACTGGTATTTAAGACTAATTGTTTGAGAAAATTCCAAATATCTTTTGCTGAATGTTCAAAAATATATTTTGGCAAAACCGCTACTACGGCACTATAGAAAGGACCACCAACACCACCAAAAATAATAAAAAAGTTACCAGTAAACAAATACGCCATATTAAAGGCATCTGCCTGCATTGAAGTACCAAAATAGTGTGCTATGACTAAATCTCTAGCCAGCCCCAAAATTTTGCTGATTATAGTCAAAAAAGCTACAAAAGAAGCTACTTTATACACCTAGTTTTTTTAATTCCTGAGCAAAATTAGTATTTTTCATTTTTTGAGGAGCTTCAGTAGATGAATCAAATCCATCTAAGCAGGCAACACCTGGAAGAATTTTACCTTCTAAGAATTCAAGTGAGGCTCCTCCTCCAGTACTAACGTGAGTGAGCTGAGATTTATCTATCTTAAATTTTTCAAGAGCGGCCGCAGAATCACCACCACCAATAATAGTAGTACCACCATTCTTTGTTAATTCAACTAGAGCATTTGAAATTTCCCGAGTCCCTTTTTCAAAAGCATCATACTCAAAAACTCCCACAGGTCCATTCCAGACCACAGTCTTAGACTGGCTTATAACCTTTGCATATTGTTTGCAAGTCTTAGGTCCGATATCCATACCTTGCATATCATCGGGGATTTCTCGTGAGCTCAAGATCTTAGTATTAATTTCGTCGTGGATACTAAAAGTGTCAAATACATTGAGCTCTTGCCCACTATCATTTAAAGCGGGCGTACAGACAGTATCTTCAGGTATGAGCAGAGCTGTATTAAACTGATCAGCAAGGGCAATAATCTCGCGGGCTGTATCCAACTGATTTTCTTCACAAATACTTTTACCTACACTTGCTCCCTGAGCCTTCAAGAAGGTAAAAGCCATGCCACCACCAATAACTAAAGTATCTACTTCTTTTACAAGGTTTTTTAGTACATCAATCTTGGAGCTTACTTTAGAACCGCCAATAATAGCCAGGAAGGGTCTTTCGGGGTTAGCTAGTTTTGAGCCAAGCATTTCAAGCTCTTTTGTCATAAGAAATCCAGCAACAGCAGGACTTAGATAACTTGTTACACCTTCAGTGCTGGCATGGGCTCTATGAGCCGTTCCAAAAGCATCATTAACATAGATATCGGCAAGCTTAGCTAGTTCTTTAGAAAAATCAGGATCGTTAACTTCTTCGCCCGCATAAAACCGAATGTTTTCGAGCATTACGATATCACCATTTTGCATTTTTTCAATTTCTTGACCTACGTTGGAACCTATTGCCTCATCAAGTTTTTTTACAGGCTTGATCATAAGTTCTGAAAGCCTCTCTGCTATTGGGTTTAAGCGCAGATCATCTGAAAATTTTGCCTTGGGACGACCCAAATGACTAACCAAAATTATTTTGGCTCCGTTATTTTTTAAATAATTAATTGTAGGCAAAGCCGCTCTAATTCTAGAATCATCAGTTATTTTTCCAGAGCTTGATAACGGGACATTAAAATCCACTCTAACAAAAACTTTTTTACCTTCGAGATCTTTTTTAGTCAAATCTGCCAAATTTTTTACCATAATTTACTCCTTATTTTCAGAACCTTAGAGAGTTTGCATCCATGCCACAGTCTCTTCAGATAGTTTTTGCAATATTACTGGGAAAGGCTCGTTTTCAAGTTTTTCTTTTTTAGCGGGAATTACCAAACCAAGTTGATTGCGTACTACGTCTAGCTGTTTATTAACTAAAACCAAATGAGGAAAAGAAGATAAACCAAGCTCAGAATAAAACTTGCCATCCTTGTCATAAATCCATGAAGCCTTAATTGAGGAATTCTTATTATATTTTTCCAGGAATTGTTCTCTTGTGGCATGTTGCGCTTCCATGGCAATATACACATCTGGTTTGATTTTGGGCTTTAGTGAGTTCATTACAGCAAGCATTGATTCACAAAAAATACATCCAGGTTTTACAAAAATTATCAAACTATTTTTACCAATCAAGAGACTATTAAGATTTTTTTTCTTGTTTTTTACATCATAAACAAATATTTTTTTTAATTTAGCTGAGAGATTATCTCCTTCTTTGATTTCATAAACTTCCAGTTCACCTTCAAGAGGGTTAATATTTTCGTTAATCGGAGCTAAAGGTTTTGGAGTTTCGATAGGTTTCTCAGTAAAGTTAGCCTTAATACAGGATTGACAAAATATAAAAACCAAAAAAACAAACAAAAATCTATACATCAAACACATTTTATCAGAATATCAAAAATGTTAGAATGTTTTTAATGGTTAATCTTATTCAATATGCCCTTTTAATGATAATGTTATTAAATAATAGCTATTTAAGTTATAAATATTGTAATTTTTACTACGGATCTAAATTACTAGAAAACTTTGGATGCAGTGATGATTGCGACTCAGTGATGATGTCTTCTTATGCACTTTTGTTTGGCATACCTCTGCCCCTTTATGGTTTAATGTATACCCTTATTTTATCTTTTTTATTCATTTTTTTTAAAGAGAGAAAGATTTCTAAATATTTGATTGGCTTTTACCTTGCGGTGGGATTATCTTTTGCGTCTTATTGCTTGTATCTTCTGTATTTTGTACTAAAATTAAATTGCAAGTTTTGCCTATTATCTCATGTGTCACTGATTTTGTTTAGTTTAAGTTTATTGCGAAAAAATAATTCTAAATAATTTTGGATATTTCATTCTTTAAGACGTTTAAATCTACATAACCAAGTAACTCAGAGACAAACTCTCCATTTTTTTTATAAAATTGTAAATAAGGAACCCCACCAGGTACAGGTCTATAAATACTTGAGATATTTTTACCTTCTTGAGAGTCTATGTCAACAAAATAAAAAAATAATTTACCAGCATACTCTTGTTGAGCTTTTTCTATCACAACTGCCATTTGATTGCAATAAGGGCACCAGTCAGCATAATAGAATAACAAAGTAGGTAAGTTTTGTTTGTTGGTGATTTTTTTTGGCTTTGGTTCAACTTTTTTCATTGAATTTGATTTATCCAGCACCATAGCAGGCTTCTCCGCTGTACATGAAAGAAGAGATACAAACAAAAATATAAGAACCAAATACTTCATTAGCCCAATTATAACATGCTCAATGCCTAAATAAGACTAGCTAATTATAGTCGATTCGTTGTATCCTTTTTTATATGGAAATAACAATCAGCGATAGAGACCAAGAAAATAAAATTACATTAAGTTTTCAAACTGAAAAAGGCAAAGCAAAAGAAGCCTATTTAAAAACAGTAAAAAATATTTCAAAAGATTTGACTATTAAAGGTTTTAGAAAAGGCAAAGCCCCTTTAAGAGTTGTGGAGGATTATTACGGTAAAGAAAATATTAGAGCTCAAACCCTGGATAATAAATTTCTATCAAAATTATTTGAAGAAGTCTTTCAATTACAAGGTCTAAAAGTAATGCAAATAGCGAGTGTGGAAAAAGTTGAATTTAATGATCCCGATGAAAGTATTTCCATCGAAGCCATCGTAGAGTTATTCCCTGAAATTACACTTCCAGATTTTAAATCTATGTCAATTGATGTGAAAATTCCTAAATTTGACATTGATGATCAAGTCCAAAAAACAATAGAACAGTACTTATTAGAAGCCGTAACTTATGAAGAGAGTAACGAAGCCATAGAGATGGATGATATAGTTGTTTTTGATTTTGATGGAAGATTTCTCCAAGAAGATGGCAACTGGATTAGCAAATCAGGCATGAAAGCTGAATCCTACCAATGTGTGATTAAAAGCAAAAAATTTATTGACAATTTCCTAGAGCAATTAGTGGGAATGAAAGCGGGCGAAGAAAAAGAAATCGATGTTACATTTCCAGCAGATTATCATGACGCTGAATTGGCGAACCGACCTGCAAAATTCCTTATTAAAATTCACAAGGTTTCAAAATCTTGCAAACCTACTTTAGATGACTCTTTTGTACAATCTATTGGCTACGATTCAGTTGAGGACCTAAAACAAAAAGCTATAGAAGTTATAACTACCTATAACCAAAACAATATTCGCTCCATAACTGGAGAGACAATTCTCAATAAACTTATTGAGGAAATTCCAATTAATTTATCAGCTTCAATAGTTGAAAAAGAATATTTATCTGATTTGAAAAACTATCAAACAGCTCATAATCTGTCAGATGAAGAATTAGAGGATATAAAAAACAATCTAGATATGAACCTTGAACTCAAATCAGCGGGAAACAAGATCAAGCGAAGCATCATAATCACTACTATTGTAAATGCGCAGGGATTTGAAGCAAGCGAAGAAGAAATTCAAACTGCCTTCCAGAATCTTGACTTACCTGCTAACTTTCAATTACCAAAAGCAAATTTACCTGCAATTGTAAGTCGCTTAAATCTTGAGGTAGTAAGCAAAAAAGCAGTTGATTATTTGGTAGATTCGATTAATATAAATTACCAAGAAGTCCCTAAAGAAGAATATCATGCTCAAGACGGACATGTTCACGGACCTCATTGCAATCATTCCTAGGTAGGCAAAGTTCATGCTTAGATTGAGCGAAATAATAAAAGACATGAGAAAAATCTTTAATTTTCACGTCTAATTGCGATTCTATGATTACCAACTCTAAGAGTTTGAATTGCATAAGTCTTTGAGATCTTTTACTGTTTTAATTTCAAAAGAATCCTGAACATTCTTATCCTCTGAGGCTAGTAGTAATTTGGATTTGTTATGAATTTTTACATTTACTCTTTTTGAAAAACTTAGCTGATTGGATTTGCCAACTCGGGCCAGACCTTGTTCAAAACCAACCAAAGAGCTTAAACCGCGAGCACTATTTTCATAAAAGAAAAAAACATATTTTTGATTTTTTTGGACTTGATTAACAAAAGGTGAGTTTATTCGAGCCCACTCTTTTATGGTAATGGTATTGTTTTTGGAGTCAACTCCCTTAATAGGTTCGACAACTTTAAAATGTAACTCACGCACAACCAGACCGTTTTGCTTGATAATGTTTGATTCCAAAAAATTTCCCACAAATATTTTTCCAGACTTCTCAACAAGATCAGTAATAGGCAAAGACTTTGTCAGCAAGCAGGTCTTAGCCGAAAAATTTTGATTTGGTCCAGCAAATACAGGACTTCCAATTAACAATAAACTTATAAGTATTTTAAATTTAAACATAATTAAAAATATTCATTAATCTCACCTTTATCAAGTAGATGTGATTTAAGTTTTCTAAGTGCCTTTGCTTCAAGTTTTTTGACTTTTTCTTTTGATATCTCTAACATGAGAGCTAATTCCTCAAAACTATACATTTTTTGATTTTCATCTTCTAATAACCCGTAACGCAAAATCAAGATACTCTGTTCTTCATCAGAAAGATCATTAATAATGTTTTTTAGCTCATTTCTTAGTAACATTGCAGTTGCGTATCTATCTGGTGAATCCCAAGTGCCGTTGCTTTCAATAAAATCAGCGATAGTAACACTATCCTCACTATCACCAACTTTGGTCGAAATTGAAATTGTTTTCATGTGTAAATTTTGAATTTCGTTGAGCTTCTCTCTGCTAATTTCAAGCACAGCCATAAGCTCTTCATCAGTAGGTGTGCGACCTAGTTTATTAGTCATATCTAAAATAACTTTTCTGAGCTTGGATGCGTGCTCTATCATATGTACAGGAATTCTAATAGTACGAGATTTATCCGCGATAGATCTACTTATAGACTGTCTTATCCACCACGTAGCAAATGTACTAAATTTATAGCCACGACTAGGATCAAATTTATCAGCGGCTCTCATCAATCCCAGATTACCTTCTTGAATTAAATCTAATAGTTGAATATTGTTAGATGAATATCTTTTAGCAATGCTGACTACCAACCTGAGATTTGATTGAACAAGTTTTCTTTTGGATTTTTCACCATCCTTTCCACCTCTGCGAATCATTTTTGTGATATTAATTTCTTCTTCATTATCAAGGGTAGGTATTTTGCCGATCTCTCTTAAATATAAATAAACGCTATCTTCAGAAAGTTTTTTTTCTTTTTTCTTTTTTATACTTTGTGCAAGTTTGTCTTTGGATTTAATTTCTTCTTCAAGATCATCAATATCAACAACTTCATCTTCAGCTTTTGAAATTATATCTGTATCCAAATTTTGTTCAAAAAATTCAGACTCTTGTAAATCCTCATCTGTTGGCTCATCTTGAAAGCCAAAATCATTTTCAATATTGGTATTATTCTTTACCATATTTTTAGTTTACAACTATAATTTACCCAATTTTGAAAAAAATAAACCGTATCTATACAATAAGCAAGAAAGAAAAAACCTTTGAGTCTGATGTTATTTAGACCCCTAATATCCGCTGATTAATATCTTGAGACTCTTTTTTTTGGAACTATTTTTTTCCATCTCTTCAAAATTTATAGATTCGGTCTTGATAGAAACCCTGTGCACATTATCATTAGACGCCTGTTGCATTTCCATTTCACCAGCTTTAAGATTGAGATTATCCAGAGAAATTTCTGATAAATATTGTGCCCTTAAATTAGCCTTATCTTCACTAAGCTCTTCGATATTTGATTCGAGTTTGTCAATATTAACTTTGAAACAAATATTAATAAGCGATATAAAAAAAGTAAGCACAAACAAAAAAACCGAAAAAATTACTAGAGATTTTTTATTTTCAAAAATATTGATTAAATTCTCTAATTGATTATTCATAAATTTCAGTAAGACATAACTACCAAATTCTACTATAGATTTTGTTTTGCCTCAATTTTTTGTTAAGCGGATTCCGCCTCAAAACTTCGTTTTTTAGCGAATCCTTAATTTGCACTTATTGCTCTGAGTTTGGCACTTCTAGAACGAGGATTTGCCTTGAGTTCATTCTCTGAAGCTGTAATTGGTTTTTTGGTTAATAAGCTAAATTGTTTTTGTTGCGCATAATTTTTAAAGGCATGTTTTACGATCCGATCTTCAAGAGAATGAAATGAGATAACGACTATTCTTGAGCCAGGAGTCATTAGATCAGATATATCTTTAAGGATTTTTTCAAGAACCTCAAGTTCGCGATTTACATAAATTCTTAGGGCTTGAAAGGTTTTTGTGGCTGGATGAATTCTAAAACTTTTGCCATGAGATTTTTTTGCAAAAAATATTTTGATGGAATCAGCTAACTC
>JBEAYS010000115.1:0-4409 GCA_041170505.1 Cyanobacteriota bacterium | reverse complement strand
TGACGGCGACAGCGTCTCCTTATGACATTATAATATCTCAGCCATCAGATCCCTGGATTTCTGGTTCCTTGTTTACTTATGAGTTTTGGTCTATGTCTGAAAAAATAATGAGTGAAAATGGAGTATTTGTCCAGTGGCTTCAACTTTATTCTATGGATCCAGCTTACTTGAATATCGCTATCCGCACCTTCCAAAAGGTTTTTCCTGAAACCCTCATTTTCAAGACCGCAAACTCAGCTGAATTAATTTTGGTCGGATCTAAATCCCCCTTTAATATTCGCATGCAAAAAATTAGAGAAATTTTGACAGATAAAAAGATTTCTCTTGAGCTTCAGAGAATTGGCGTCGAGAACGAAGCGGATTTTTTCGCTAACTTATTACTGGATCCAAAATCTGTAAAAGAATATCTCGAGGACTCTTTAAACCAAGGTATAGAGCGGGATCTGGCTGATAAAACTAATTTTGTGAAGTTCGTTAAAAACATTGGTAAGCAAACCACTCTTTATAAACCATCTTTAACAAAAGAAGATTTACCACAGTCTAAGCCTAAAAAAGAACTTAGCTACAAAAAACTAAAACCTCGCCTCAATACTGATAATAATATGATGCTTGAATTTCATGTCTCTCGTAAGCTTCAAGATTTTTACTCTACTATTTCTAGAAACATCTCAGCCCTTTCTGAGTACGCTAGTCCCGATAATTTAATTGAGTTTTTTGCTGAATCTGGGTCTAATGATTTTCTTTTTGAACTTGCTCAAGTTCATGCCAGCAGATTCAATTGGGGTGAGACTTTGATTACTTATAATATCGATACTAAAAATATAGATTACGAAAAAGAATTTAATCGGAGCATTAATGGTAGATTCGCTGAAGGTATTTCAACAGCTATGCAAATTATTACAAAGACTCCAGCAGGCTTCCTTACTTTATACAATGTTTTTCTTGCTGAGCTACTTCCCGAAAAATCATTTTCTATGCTTTATTCTGCAATGGATTATTATTCTGAAAATGTTACTCGCGAGCAGGTGGGTGAAAAATTTAAGGTTATGATTTTTGAGGGTTTAGTTGATAGTAGATCGATTTTGAGTGATTACCAATTATATAATCTTGCCTACCTTCATTATTTGAATTCAAATTTTGATATGGCATCAGATCTTTTGACTTTATCTTATGAAATGCTCAACCAAGAAAACCGCCTTAATGATTATCATCTCCAAAAATATAAAGTTCTTGAATTTAGAATCTTAACTGGGAAAATTTTAAAAAATCCTAGCTCAAATCCTACTAGTCAAATTGAAGATTTGCGTAAGCTTCTTGGCCAAATTTTAATTTTGGATAATTTAAAATCCTCTACTTACTTAGACTTAGCTGTATCTCTTAAACCTCTTTTGGAGACTAGAGCTGAGGATTTTGCTGATTTGAATTCTGATTATCTAGCTCTCCTAGAAAAGTCTCAATCCCTAAATCCTAATAACTATAAAGTTCACGAATTGCTTGGAGAATTTTACTATAATAAAATTCCTAAATCCCAGTTACAACTTCTCGATAAACAATACCAAGAAGATTTATCTAAGACCATTGCTTATTTTAAAAGCTCTCTGGAGCTTAATCCTTTTGGTATAAAATCAAATTACTTTATGTCTCAAATCCAGTATTTGATTGCCAATATTGACCTTGCTTACAAGCATTCATCACGTTTAACAGCACTCTGTGAGCTTAATTTACTTTGCTCCCAAAACCTAAATGAAGAGCAATTGAAAAACGCCGAGGATCTTCAAAACAAGCTCAATAAGATTTTTTCAAGCAAGCCAAACGATCACAGCTCAGTAAAACTAAGTTATTAGACTCTTTTCTTTAAGCAGTCTTGTTGCCAGCTGGCTCTTTAGAAGCTCCTGAACCTTTATCAGCTCCGAGTGTCAAAACTTTTTTCTTGCTTTTAATGGTCGAGCGTTTAAGTGCTTCTTGCTCTTCATGAGTGTGTTTGCCATTGCTCTTGAATAAAACTTTTGCTTTTATGAGGGATTGGCGCTTATCTGAGTCTTTCGTTTCCTCAGTTACCGTCTCTCCTACTGCATAAGCCTTTTCAAGCGGGAATTCAGTATCAAACTCCAAAAACGCTTCTACTTTATCACCAGCTCTAAGTCTCTCTTGGATAAGCTCGTCAGAGATGGGATCTTCAATAAGCCTTTGGATAGAGCGTTTCATCGGACGCGCTCCATAAGCTTTTTTATAGCCTTCGACTGCGATCTTGTCTTTGACATCGTTAGTAAGCTGGATAGTCATTCCATGTTCTTTTAGTCTCATATCAAGATCTTTGATCATGATATCGACAATCTTACGCATATCTTCTCTATTAAGGTGTCTGAAGATGACAATATCATCTAGCCTATTTAAAAACTCAGGTTTAAACGCGCGTTTCATTTCATCCATAACAGCATCTTTCATGCGTTTGTATTGATCTTCTTCAGCCTTAGCCCCGCCACTTGTAAAGAAGCCAAGAGAACTATCTTGAGTCATCTTAGTAGCGCCGACATTCGAGGTCATAATAATGATGGTGTTTTTGAAACTTACCACGCGCCCCTTACTATCAGTCAAATGACCGTCATCGAGCATTTGCAACATAATATTAAATACATCAGGGTGAGCCTTTTCAATTTCATCAAAAAGTACCACGCTATAAGGCTTACGACGAACAGCTTCCGTGAGCTGACCACCTTCACCGTATCCCACATATCCTGGAGGCGAACCGATTAGCTTACTAACAGTATGCTTCTCCATATATTCAGACATATCCACTCTGATCAAATTCTCAGAGCTCCCGAAGAAGTAATCAGCAAGCACTTTAGCAAGCTCAGTTTTACCCACACCAGTAGGTCCGCAGAAAATAAAAGATCCAATTGGACGTTCTGGATTTTTTAATCCGGCGCGTGCTCTTCTAATAGCTTTTGAAATTGCAGTTACAGCTTGATCTTGTCCGATAACTCTGGTGTGAAGAATATCTTCCATGCTCTTGAGCTTTTCGTTTTCACCTTGTTTTAGGTCGCCCACAGGGATACCCGTCCAGCTTGAAACGATATGAGCTATTTCTTCTTCAGTAACTTCTGGTTTATTTTTTTCTTGTTCTTTTTTCCAGTTTTCTTGAATCTCACGAATTTGATCGCGCATTTCGTTTTCTTCGTCGCGCAGTTGAGAAGCTCTTTCGAATTCTTGATTACGAATTGCTTCTTCTTTTTGGCGAGAGATTTTCAGAAGTTTTTCTTCTAGCTCTTTACCTTCAGGAGGTAAGGTGCTCGATCTCAAACGCACTCTAGAACTAGCTTCGTCAACCAAGTCAATAGCTTTATCTGGAAGAAATCTATCAAATATATATCTATCAGAAAGTCTAGCCGCCGCTTCAATAGCACGGTCTGTAATAATCAATCTGTGGTGATCTTCATATTTTTGTCTTAGACCTTTTATGATTTCAATAGTTTCTTCGACAGAAGGTGAGTTAATAACTACCGGCTGGAAACGTCTTTCAAGTGCCGCATCTTTTTCAATATGCTTGCGGTACTCATCAAGAGTTGTCGTCCCGATACATTGAAGCTCTCCGCGTGATAGAGCTGGTTTTAGGATGTTCGCCGCGTCGATCGCTCCTTCAGCGGCTCCTGCGCCGATTAAGGTGTGAAGCTCATCAATGACTAGCATGATGTTTCCAGAGTTGCGAATTTCTTCCATGATTTTTTTGAGTCTTTCTTCAAACTCGCCTCTGTACTTGGTTCCAGCGACTAAAAGTCCCAGATCCAACATAACTAATTTTTTGTTTTCAAGAATCTCTGGTACATCACCAGAAATAATTCTCTGTGCAAGCCCCTCAGCGACAGCGGTTTTACCCACGCCAGGCTCACCAATTAAAACAGGATTATTCTTAGTTCTTCTGCCAAGAATTTGAATAACTCTTTCGATCTCTTCTGCTCTACCAATCACTGGATCTAAGCGACTTTCAGCTGCGGCCATGGTTAAATCTGTACCAAACTCATCAAGAGTCGGAGTTCTAGTGCGGTTTCCACTTTGAGAACTAGTCTTAGATGGTCCTACGCCGAGTAGCGATCCGCCACCAGATGTGCTTCCTGAGCTAGTTGTAGCTCCGCCTGAAGTTGATTCACCGAGTAATCTAATAATGTGTTGGCGAACTTTTGCTAGATCTACTCCAAGATTATCAAGCACGCGCGCCGCGACTCCTTCGCCTTCACGTATTAAACCCAGAAGCAGATGTTCGGTTCCGATATAGTTATGTCCAAATTGTCTCGCTTCGTCCCAACTTAGCTCTAGGACTCGTTTTGCGCGGGGAGTAAACGGGATTTCGACAGCCACGAAACCTGAACCTCTACCAATAATTTTTTCAACCTCAACGCGAGCATCTTTTAGAT
>JBEAYS010000114.1:0-15731 GCA_041170505.1 Cyanobacteriota bacterium | reverse complement strand
ACCTAATAGGACTAACTAAACTCGAACCTGCAAAAAATAAATTAGCAAGAGAACTCGAAGCTTGCTTGATATGATCTTTTTCTCGATGTTGTTCTTCCGAGGGTGTTATGAATACTTTTGGAAAAAAATTAAAAAGTGATCTTCTCACTCCAAATAGCATTGATGAGACTTCTCTTACAAAATTAGGATGTAGTATCCTTTGAAAAAAATTCTCAAATATAAAAGATCGTTTATTGGCACTTACATCGTCATAATTTTGATTTATTTTAAAAATTCGGTGTATTAGATATCTCAAGGGACTGGTCAAAATATCAATAACAGAAGATGTAAAATTAACAATTCCGCTTTCTCCTTTTTCGCCGTATTTTGTTATATTATCTGCTTGGATTAAAAGTGAGGGTATTACTATTGGTAATGTAATAAATAGCCCAGCTAACTGTAGATTTTTAAAAAAGAAATTACTTTGTTTTTTTGGAGTATTTTCGATTATGGGAACATTAGAATTTTTTATAATCGCACTATTGTTTTCAGTGGTATTTTTAGCACTGATTTGCGAAAGATTATTATTTAAGATGGGACTTATCTCAGGCATTTTTATAAAGCGGCCCACTGGACGCTATATCGAATTATTAATTAATATAATCAGTTGAACGATAATATTAATACCTATTTTAGCGCATTTACGCTTTACTGGTTTGCTTGTGAATTATTTTGATCCTTTTGGACTGCACTCCTTAACTTTGCAAGAATAATAAAAATTATATAAATCAAATTGATTTTGAATATTTTTAGAAACAGCCTCTAGGGGTATTTGAATAATCGAAATTATTCAAGCCCCATATGGATTTTTAGAGCGTGTTGTGAAATTAAGACTAGCAGTTTATTGCTTAGTGGGGCTAATTGTAATATTATTACAATTAGCCTGGCGTATCAACACTATCGGGGTCTGTATGAACGGATTCCAGTGGTAAATGCAATGTTTGTCTATCAAAAAGAGTCAATAATTAAGGATTCGCTGAAAAACGAAGTTTTGAGGCGGAATTAGCTTACCAAAAAACATTAAGTCCAGTCCCAAAAAGTTTGTTTATTAAAAAAATGTTTTTATTGGTTAGGTCTTAATTCTGCCAAGCCCAGTTTTCTGAGTCTTTCGCCTTCGACTATCGGATAAGCCGCTAAACCAGCAAGCGAAAGGGGTATAACTAATTTAAGCGACCCTTCACCAGCGCACATCAAATATAATTGCGCGGCCGCAAAAATCGTGCCGCCCATACGCATCATAAAACTTTCGCGCATAAATCCAAAAGCTATTTTTGAAAGTCCATCTATAAAACTTGAAAAAGCTAAGGCTCTAACTGAGATAGTGGTAAATATAGCAGACCAAAAAATATAATCAGGATTTTTTTGGTAGTAGCCAAGAAAACTAGCTAGCTCAAAAATAGAAATCACAAACAAAGGCAGAGCTGAAACCACGCGCATCAGAGACGAAAAAAACTGTGAGCGAATAGCATCATAAACAAAAACTTTGTAGTTAGATTTTTTTAGCTCGCCGATTAGTTCACTGGAGCGATTAAGCATCTCGATAAAAATAGTTTTGAGGTATTTAGCAAGATTATTAAAAAAGTTTTTGCCGCGCAATAACTCTGATTCGTGCTTGTAAGTTTCTGGATGGTATTTAACCAGCGCTTCGTAACTATAATCAACTTTTATCATCCCCACAAAAAGCCCTTCACGAAAGGCATTGCCAATAGGGTGGGTCGCAAAATAATTAGTGACTACTATCCCTAAAATTCCGCCACTAATTAGCAATCTGCGCTGAGGGAGATATACCATCAGTAGAGGTAGGTTTTGGAGCGCGCAGGAAAATAGCATAATCTGATTAGAGCTGTTATACCAATCATCCAAGCCCAAAATAACTATTAGCGCTGTTATCAGCCCAAAACTAAAAGATAGATAACCAAAAAACTCATTAAGAATAATTCGCGGGTCTTGAATTCGGATTTGAATTTCTTTTTTAAAATCAAGGCTCATGAAGATTTAATCATAGCTTGAATTTAAAATTTTTGTTTATCAGCGTTAATCACCAGGCTGAAAAACAGCCAAATTCCCAAAATCGAGCCTGCGATCTGTAAATAAATCCAGGCGATATCTTGTCCAAGCAAAAAGGTCCCCACTAAGCCTCCCAAAAAAGTTATGGAGTAAAGTAAGTAATTGATTTTTTTTTCACTAAGTCCTTTTTTTAGGAGTTTATGATGAAGGTGCTCTAGATCTGGTTTCATCACAGCCTGGTTTTTGCTTGCGCGCCTTAAGATCGCTAAAACGAAGTCAAGAAGCGGGACTAAGAATATCATAATTAAGATAGGTGATAAAACGACAACGGTTACTTTTTTGGTAAGCCCAATGCAAGAGATGCAACCCAGCGCGAAACCCAGTAAATAAGAGCCATTGTCCCCCAGAAAAATTCGCGCAGGATTAAAATTATATCTCAAAAACCCGAAGCACGCGCCAGCCATTGTCGCTGAAAAAACCGCTCCAGCAGGCTGGTTGAGTAAAGGGCTTAGATTTATTGCCCAGCTTGCTATCGAAGCTATCAGGCAAACGCCCACGGCAAGCCCGTCGATCCCATCTATAAGATTAATGGCGTTAGTTATCGCCACCAAAAATAAAACCGTTATCAAATAACTGCTCAGATCGTCTAGTCTCAAAGCCGCTAGGCGAGCGTGATCTATATAATGAATTGGGTTGGCTAAGAATTCCACTCTGATCCCCATTAACCATACAAGTGACGCTGAGAAGATTTGGGCAAATAGTTTTATCGGCGCTGATAGAGGTGAAAGATCATCAAGCAATCCTACAAAAAACAAAATCAAACCTCCCACACAAATCGCTTCGAGCTTCAGATGCTCAACTCCATGCGGAGTAAATCTTCCAAACACCGCTAGATAAATAACAATAGTGATAATTATCGCCATCAAAATGGCAATTCCGCCCAAGCGCGGGATAGCCTGAGATTTTTTAAGATGGTGCTCATCGTCTCGCTGAGGGAGTTTTAGAGCTAGGGCGCGCTCGCGGATTAGAGGCGTAAATGCGTAGCTGACCAAAAAAGCAATGGCAAAAGCAACAGGCTGGGAGCTAGATTGTTGGGTGAGCATTTCTTGTAGAGTTTTAAGCCAGTTCATTACTAAAAACCTTCCAGTATGATTTGTTTGATGGAATGCAGTGTGTATTCAAGCGACTCGACGCTAATGGTGTAAGGCGGTAAAAAATATAAAACATTGCCAAGCGGTCTGAGTAAAATATTGCGCTCAAGAAATTTTTGTGTGAGTAGGGGTCCAATTTCAGAGAGGTAGCCATCTTGAGCAGAGCTCTGAAACTCAATGACAGCAAGGGCTCCAAGGATGCGAATATCTTTTATGAGGGGATGGTTGTAAAGCTCGTCGCCAAGCAGTTCTCCGCGCATTCTTAGATTTATGTATTTAACATCTTCCAGGCGATTTTCTCGCTGATAAAGCTCGAGGCTCGCAACAGCCGCTGAACAGCTAAGTGAGTTACCGGTGTAAGAATGTCCATGGAAAAAAGTCTTTAGCCGTGAATCAGAGTGAAAAGCGGAGTAAACTTGCTCGGTAGTGACAGTAAGTCCCATGGGCATAAAGCCGCCGGTGATTGCTTTTGACAGGCAGATGATATCAGGCACTATGCTTGCTTGCTTGCAAGCAAAATCAGATCCAGTGCGCCCAAAACCCGTAAACACCTCATCAGCTATTAGCAAAATCCCAAAATCATTGGTTAGCTTGCGCAGTTTTTGCAAAAATTGATTTCGGTGAAACTTCATGCCACCAGCACCTTGAACAAGCGGCTCGATTACTATCGCGCAGATCTCGTCTGGGTATTTATGCAAAAGCTCGCAAATATCTCCAAGTGCCTCTTGCTCAGCGATTTCTTGGGCTTCAAGCTTAAAAAGCTTTTTATTAGCGGCGCTTAGATTCGGGTGTGAGTAGTGCCCGTCAGCTGATGGCGAGCTTACAAAATGCACTGGAAAAACCAGGGACTTAAACGCCTCATGGAATACCGCCGATCCTGAGCTGGACATGGCTCCTACTGTGTCTCCGTGATAACTATCCTTAAAAGCGATAATGCGATTACGTTTGGGATTGCCTTGGTTATAAAAATATTGAATAGCCATTTTAATTCCGACTTCAACAGCAGTAGAGCCGTTATCAGAAAAAAATGCTTTCGATAGAAATCTCTGGTTATAAGAATCGCTATTAATATCGGCAACCGGCAAGAGCGGCAGAAGCTTCTCGATAAGCTGAATTGCTGGTTCATGCGTTAGCCCAGCAAAAATAACTTGCTCGTGGGTATCTAATTGTTTTTTGATAGCATTAGCTATGTAAGGATTACAATGCCCGTGAATATTTACCCACCAAGATGAAATACCATCGATTAGTTTTTTTTCTTGCCCAAATTCATCTACCACATATATAAATTCGCCTTGGGCTTTTTTGACAAGTAGAGGACTGGTTGATATTTTGTGTTGAGTATATGGATGCCAAATGTGGGTCTGATCTATTGCAAACAAATCACTGTCTAATAAAGTATGCATATTTAAAATATTTACTTAACTTAATCGTAATTAATTAAAAAGATTTACCTTTAAATATAATTATAAACAAAAAAAAGCAAGGGTAGTGGATTAATACCTCATATTGTGAGCTTTATCAACCAATAAGATGATATTTTAATTAATCAGTGTTTAATTAGGATCCTTAACTGATTATTAAACTAATTTTGATAATTTGCTTGTGGAGTGTTTGAATGTTAGATGGAACTACAAGTAGAAATTTAAAATCGTCTGAATCCAATCGGGAAAATAGTGATCTAATACTTGCTAATTATTTAAATTCTACCCAAAATATTTTAACCACGAGTCAAAATCAAAATATTGTTGGTGAGGTTAGGCAACTAGAAGATGATGTTTTGAATTCTGCCTTAGTATCTAATCCTCAAATTCAAGGCTCTCAATCAAATCGCTCAAATAGAGCAACGACTTCGCGTGTTTCTACTCAAACAACTTTTGGAATTACCACAACAAGCTCATCGAGTGGTAGTTCATCACCATCATCACAATCATCATCATCAACATCGTCATCATCATCTTCGTCAAGTTCTTCTTCTAGGCCTTCAACATTGTCTTCAAGAAGCACAGAAACAATTAGACGCTATGATAGAAATGGCAATATGGTTATAGAGGATAATGAAGTTGCTTATCATCTTTTACTAGCTCGCAAGTCTGGTAACAGAAGACCTTATAATGAATTGGTTTCAATAAATAATAATACTGATAAAATTGATAAAATTATCGCTAGTATAGATACTCTAAGAGATGGAGTTATTCAAGACTCTGAGCTAATAAATTCAATATTAAAATTACGCAACGGGGCTTTAAATGTTGATGTTAATCTTCTAGATGTTGTACTTTCTACGAATCGAAATAAAGATCAAATTAAATCTTTAATACAAGCTATTGACGAGGATAACAATGGAAAGATTAGTAATATTGAGGTTTTAGATACTATGCTAGCCTCCAAACAAGGTTTGATAGATCTTAATAATCCATCTGTAAGAAGTATACTTGCAAATAATCCAAAATTAAATGTAATTTTACCCTTGTTACCAACTTATGATCCAAGCTTTAGCGGAGAGATCTCTGATAAAGAAGCTTTTGATATTATTCTTGGATTACGTAAGGGGTCTATAACGGGCAATCTAGCTTCAAAAGCTTTATATTTAGGTAGTAATGAAAATGCAAAAGATTTAGAAAAGTCTATCGATATTTTTGATCCTAATGCTGATGGAACTATTTCATCAACTGAGTTTGTTAATGCATTAATGAATTATAGAAAATCTCTAACTGCAAATTCAAGTACAAGTCCTACGACTTCGTCTATACTATCAGTTCCAGACCATAGTGCATTTTTTGCAGTTATTGAACAGATTCCGGATCTAAGAAATTTATTTGAAGCTATTGATTATATTGATAAAAATGATAACGGGTTGATATCCGATCAAGAAGTTGTTGAAATGAGTTTTGCAATTGCAAGAGGACAAGTACAATTCCCTGAAACAATGTTGACAGCTATTTTATCCTCAAACAATAGAACTAGGGATATTAGAAACTTATTTAGTAGGGTAGACTCTGATCGTAATGGTCAAATTTCTAATGCAGAAACTTTTAACGCACTAATGGATGTCAGGTCTGGTGCTACTAGACGCAACCTTGCTGATGTTTTGAGTATGATTTTATCGGCAAACACCTTAGCTGGCGATATTTCAAATGCTGTTTCTGCAATTGATACTAATAATAACGGAGTAATTTCTCGTGAAGAAAGAATGGTTGGGGAGATTAAAATGAGACGAGGTGAATTTGCAAATTTATCTCAATCGGCTCTAATTTCTGTTTTAACCAAAGGAGAATCCTCTGAGCAATTACTAGAAGATGCGGTATTAAATTATTTTGATCCTGATAAAAATGGATTTGTTGATGATAAGGATTTATTCAACAAAGTATTGCAAAGAATACCAGGGTTTTTTTCAAGGGTAGATTCAACCTTTTTTGATTTTGCAATAAGTCAATTTGATGAAGATTCTAATGTAAGAAATGCTATATCTGCATTTAATCCTGATGGTGATCAAACTATTGATAGAAGAAGTTTTGCAATAGGACTTCTTAAAAAAGAGCGTGGTCAAGTTTTTATATCAAACCCTCTTTATAATCATATAAAATCTTTAAATCCTGATTTTGCAATTATTGAGTCAGCATTTGATATTTTAGATTCTAATAATGATTTCCAAGTATCAGCTCAAGAGTTTACCAGTAAATTTAATGATGTTATCAATGTGGATGGTCAGCCTAGTTTTGAGCGTTTATCAGTGATTTCGGATGTTATAGATATTCTCTATCCTGCCGCAAATCAATTAAAAGCTTTTAGAGAAGCTATAGATGTTAATAATGACAACCAGCTTACTAATCAAGAATTAATTAATGGTTTACTAAAAATGAAACGTGGTGAAATTGTCAATCCTGGTGCTGATATCATTAATGCGGTTTTATCATCAAATACTGATTCTCAAAAAATAATACGTCTTATTTCTCAAATTGATGCTGATAATGATGGACGTATCTCAAATTCAGAACTGGCAAATAATCTTTTGAAAGTTCGAAAAAATGAATTTTCTGCTGAGGATTTAGGAGTCGTACAAGCTATTTTAACTAGTAACGATAAATATAATGATATTCAGGGTTTGGTAAACTTATTTGATCGTAATAACGATGGTGAAATTAGTAATCTAGAACTTTTTGATGCCCTATTGAAAATAAAATCTAATGTTTATAATGGTTTCATAGATGCTTCAGTAATCACTTTACTCAAATCAAAAAATTCAAATTCAGCGGCTATTGAAGGAGTTGTAAATAATTTTGATATTAATAATGATGGTAAGACTAATTTGGCAGAATTAGTTAATGGATTTCTCAAAATCAATGCACGTCAAATGCCTGAGCCGCCTGCAGAAATTCTCTTAGCGTTAAAGGATGCTAATGATAACTCTTATCCAGAGTCTAGACTAGCTGAGGCAAGGACCTTTGTCGCCGCTGTGGATAAAAATACTAATGGTGTAATTTCTGAAGTTGAATTAATTGATATGATTATGGCTCAGAGAAATACTACGGATACTATAAGTTTCAATGAAGAATTATATTCCGCGGTGATTTCTGCTAATCCAAACTCTACAAATATAATCTCTTTGATGGATAAAATTGATCCAGATAAAAATGGAATTATCACTGATCAGGAATTAATCAACGCTTTCATCGCTCAGAAAAAAGGTGAATTCCAAGGTGCGAATCTAGAGTGGATAAATAAGATATATTCATCAAACCCAAGGCTAAATGATTTGCAAACTATTTATAATTCTGTTGATGCTAATGGTGATGGCACTGTAAATGATTCAGAAGTTATTGAATCTTTGATTAAGTACAAGGATGATAATTTAGAGGAAGCTTTTAGGACGCAAGGGACTTTGAGCGCTGGTAATATGCAGGTTCTTGAATCGCTATTAGGTACTAATTCAAATTATCAACCTCTGCAAACTCAATTGAATGCATTAACTTCTGCATATCAAGGTGATTTGCATGAGATGATGAATAGACTTTTGGATATTCGTTCTGGGGCTGTTACCGATACTTCTTATAATCTTTTAATAGGAGCTATGACAGCACGTTTGAATCAATGGCAAACTGATAGACCTAATGTTTATAAACAAAAGGTGACTAGCTTAATTGCTAAAATTAATCAAAATTCAGCTACTGTTGATACTGGGGTAAATTCAGCCGAAGAGCAAATATTTAATAGTATTAGAACCCAAAGAGCTCTAATTACTACCAAAACCCAAGAGCTTACTGCTAAGAATACCGAACTTACACGTATTGAAGCTGATTTAAAAGATCCGGCTAAAACTACGATGAAACAAAAAGATCCAAAGGGCAAGGATATGACAGTTGCAAATAAAATTGAGGTTGATAGACTAACGGCTTTATTACAAGCTACACAGGCCCAAATAGCATCTGCCCAAGCGGCTATCACGCAGGCTCAGAGTGCTGCACAGGCTGCGGCTAATCAGGCATTTCAGGCTTTGGGTATTAGCCAGGTGACGAAATTACAAATGCAAAGAGTTATTGATCAAACAGTTGCAGCTAAAACTGCGAGTGCTCCTTTAGTGCCCGCGTTTTATAATAGAATGGATGACTTAATAGATAGCTATAATGAGCTATCTACGTTATTGCCACCAAATAAAGAAAATCTTTTGTCTTTATTGTTCTACGATGAGCTAAAAGCGAATTTAAATACTTTACCTAAAAACTAAAACATTTCTAATGTCACCCACTTTGGCTTTTTATTATATTATCAATCAAATGCAATATCAAAAGTGGCAAGCCCATTCATAATCTTTGGAAATGAGAGATATCAAAAAAATTATAAAACAAGATTTTTGTATTATAACTCACATAATTAATTAAAAATAAACTGAAAACTGAATAATAAGAAGGAAAACTTGTTAGAAACCACTCCACTCACTTGCTTTGAGCTGACCTAGTAATTTTGGCCTGTGAGCTTCACTGTGAACGACCGTTGAGATTGATTTTTGAACCTGAAACAGGTTCGACCTAAAACAAAGATTAGAATCTAATCTCATACTCCATAAAAGGAGGTGATCCAGCCACACCTTCCGGTACGGCTACCTTGTTACGACTTCACCCCAGTCAATGGCACTGCCTTAGACGACTTCCTCCTAAAAGGTTGGATCATCGGCTTCGGGCGTTACTATCTCCCATGGTGTGACGGGCGGTGTGTACAAGACCCGGGAACACATTCAACGCAGCGTAGCTGATCTGCGTTTACTAGCGATTCCGACTTCATGTAGTCGAGTTGCAGACTACAATCCGAACTGAGACCGGTTTTGAGGGATTAGCTTCTTATCACTAAGTGGCAACCCATTGTACCGGCCATTGTAACACGTGTGTAGCCCTGGTCATAAGGGCCATGAGGACTTGACGTCATCCACACCTTCCTCCGGTTTAACACCGGCAGTCTTGCTAGAGTGCCCAACTAAATGCTGGCAACTAACAACGTGGGTTGCGCTCGTTGCGGGACTTAACCCAACATCTCACGACACGAGCTGACGACAGCCATGCAGCACCTGTTTTACAGCTCCCGAAGGCACAGAGTCGTCTCCAACTCCTTCTGTAAATGTCAAGACCAGGTAAGGTTCTTCGCGTTGCATCGAATTAAACCACATGTTCCACCGCTTGTGCGGGTCCCCGTCAATTCCTTTGAGTTTCATACTTGCGTACATACTACTCAGGCGGAGTACTTAACGCGTTAGCTGCGCCACCACAGGGGTCGATTCCCGTGACGGCTAGTACTCATCGTTTACGGCCAGGACTACAGGGGTATCTAATCCCTTTCGCTCCCCTGGCTTTCGTCTCTCAGCGTCAGAACAGCTCCAGTTCGCCGCCTTCGCCTCTGGTGTTCCTTCCAATATCTACGCATTTCACCGCTACACTGGAAATTCCACGAACCCCTAGCTGTCTCTAGCTTAACAGTTTCCGAAGCGGGTATGGAGTTGAGCTCCATTCTTTCACTCCAGACTTGTTAAGCAGCCTACAGACGCTTTACGCCCAATAAATCCGGACAACGCTTGCACCCTCTGTATTACCGCGGCTGCTGGCACAGAGTTAGCCGGTGCTTCCTTTGATGGTACCGTCATTAATTCTTCCCATCCGACAGTGGTTTACACTCCACGGAGCTTCTTCCCACACGCGGTATTGCTGCGTCAGACTTTCGTCCATTGCGCAAAATTCCCTACTGCTGCCTCCCGTAGGAGTATGGGCCGTATCTCAGTCCCATTGTGACTGGTCATCCTCTCAGACCAGTTATTGATCGTCGCCTTGGTAGGCTTTTACCCCACCAACTAGCTAATCAAGCGCAGGCTCCTCCTCTAGCGAATCAATTCTATTACTCAACAAAAACACACGTTAAAGCGTTCTTTTGTTGAGCAATTTTTTGCAAAAGCAAAAAATTGACCTTTCACCTTTCGGCGTATGGGGTATTAGCCAAGATTTCTCTTGGTTGTCCCCCACTAAAGGGTAGATTCCTACGTGTTACTCACCCGTCCGCCACTCGTGTACCCCGAAGGGCCTTACCGTTCGACTTGCATGTATAAGGCATACCGCCAGCGTTAGTCCTGAGCTAGGATCAAACTCTCCATAACAAACAAAAGATATGTGAATAATCACAGATCAGTTAAATCCTTACTTTTGCCCCCGAGTTCACTCTTAATCTATTTCGTTTGATCTGATTAAGGTTTATCAGGTAGCCTGCTCAATTTATGTACTAACAAGATTGTGATAACTAAAAAAATTAGTCATCGTATAAAACCTAATTATTATTCAGTTTTCAGTTTACAACCGATTCGCTATCCGAACCAGGAATTTCTATATTAGCAAAGTACAAAAGATTTTGCACAGATTTTGCGCTGTTTTTTGTGAAATATTTATGAAGCTTTTTCCTGAGGGTGGGTGGGTTTTCTCTAAAAAATCGCCAAAACACCATCCTTGGCGCAGTTGACCGTTATTTTTTCAAAAAAATGGGTATAAAAGTATTTTACGCCTTATATATAAGATTATTTCTCAGGATTTAGACCTTTAAGCTTGAGTATTGGCCAAATAAACACATAGAAAATTCCTAAGCAAGCAAAAACCAGATTTAAAAAAAACACAGAAGAAAAAGCACAAAACAAGCTAATCAAAAGCGCTTGCTCACCGATATTAAATCTTAAAATAGGGATTTTTTTGTAGACCAAAAGAGCAAAATTTAAAAAAGTGTTGGGCTTTTTGCTAGTCACGCCAGGGCTAGGATCCCCAGGGAGATTGGGTTCTAGTTTCATGTCTTGATTGACATAGTAATCAATTAAAAATACAGTAAAACTCGCTATCATGGCAAGAGGCCATATAATCCAGGAGGGAAGCTCGATCGAGTGCATAAAAAACACTTGCAGATCTACTGGTAATAAAAAAAACTTTTTACCCATCAGGATACAAATCAAATCACCAAGCCCGTTTAAGCCGATTTGGAAATGCTCAGGATGCTGATGAAAAAAGCCCCAAGCTAAAGTAAAAAAATATACAAAGTCTTTAATCCTGTCACTGATTCGATCTAACCATGCTCCAAACTTTGAGTATTGTTTGCGGTACCGAGCCAGCTGGCCGTCCATGCAATCTACAGTAAAAGACAACTGCACTAAGATCGCTCCAATAAAAAGACTCAGCTCATCTCCTCTTAAAAAATACCAGCCCGCTCCAAGACCAATAAATAAAGAAAAAACCGTTATATGGTTAGGAGTTATGGCTTGGATATCGGCTATCGGTTCAAGCAAGCGATTAGCAAGGGGTCCAGAAAATTTACTAGCCCACCAGCCATCCTTGGCTTTTATGGCGGATCTTAGAAGATTGATGTCGGGCATAAGTTTATTTTATACCGATATAATAATTATTGATGAGTAAATTCACAGTAAAAGTCCCGGCAAGCACTTCTAATCTAGGTCCTGGATTCGATACTATTGGCCTGGCTTTGGATCTATATAATGAATATAGTTTTGAGCTGATTAAGGGCGGGGCGGAAGGAAGCTTAGAATATAGTTCTAATCTCCCTGAAAGCGAAGTTCCTTATTCTGAGGATAATTTGGTTTATCGTGCTTTTGATTATGTCTTCAAAAGAGAAAATCAAAAAACCCCAGCCATAAAAATTTTCTTTCAAGCAAATATCCCCACCACTGGTGGCTTTGGTTCGAGCAGTACCGCTATCCTAGCGGGTTTGATGGCGGCGAATAAAATCCTTGGCAATCCTTATGACCAATCAAAAATTCTAAAGCTCGGCACTCAGCTAGACGGGCATCCTGATAATATTTCACCAGCTATTTTGGGCGGGCTGATTGTCTGCGTTTATGCTGATAGTGAGCTGAATTACGTAAAACTTCCCTGGGATCAAAATTTATTTTTTGTGGCTGTAACCCCGGATTTTAAGGTACCGACTGCTGATGCGCGCGCGGTTTTGCCCATGCAGATTGCTTTTCAAGATGCTGTTTTTAATGTCGGTTATAGTTCGCTTCTTGTCGCCGCTCTTGCTAATCGTGACACTGAGACTCTAAAAAAATGCTTCAAAGACAGGCTACATCAGCATTACAGAGCCAAGCTGGTTCCCGGAATGCAATATGTTCTTGATGTCGGGATAGAAGCCGGCGCGATCGGCACTATGCTTTCGGGAGCAGGTTCTACGCTGATCGCTGTTGTCGATAACATGAAGACAGCTGAAACCGTCGCGCAGGTTATGCAAACAGCTTGGATCCAAAGCGGGGTTAAAGCTACGTATAAATTTTTGCGCGCTGTTGAAAACGGGGCTCTTATTATTGAATAGCGTCTGTTATAGACTTATATCCTTATTAGTTTTATAATTCTTACTAGTGCGCAACTTACGTTTAGTTCTGATTTTATTTCTATTTACCAGCATTTCTGCTAGTGCAATCTTGGTCGGCAATAAACCCGAGGAAGAAAAATATCCAGAGGTACCGCCTAAAAAACTTTATGATCGTGTTTGGACTATAATTCAAACTGACTATGTCGATAAAACTTACAACTACCAGAACTGGGAAATTTGGCGTTATAGATATGATGATTATCTGAAGACTCGAGAAGATGCCTATAAGGCTATTGAAACTATGATTGCTTCTTTGGGAGATCGTTATACTAGATTTTTGGATCGTAAGGCTTTTGAAGAAGAAAAAGAATCCATAGAAGCAGAGCTCACGGGTGTTGGAATTCAAATCGGTCTTGATCAAGAAGGTAGAGTCGTAATTATTGCTCCGATAGAAGGTACTCCTGGAGCGAATGCTGACCTTCGACCTAATGATTTGATTCTTGAGATTGATGGTAAAAATACTTCTGGTTTATCAATTGAGCAGGCCGCTAAGATGATTCGCGGTCCTGTTGGCACTGATGTTTCGCTAACCGTTGAGCGCGACAAAGAAAAATTCAAAAAAACTATAACCCGAGCTGTGATTCCGATTAGAGCTATTCCAGATGGTCAAGTTCTAACTATTTTTGGAGATATTGGCTATATTCGATTAAGCACTTTTATCTCAAAAGACACTGTTCAAGAGCTTTTGGACGCACTAGAAAAACTTGATACCTCAGCAAAAGGATTTATTATCGACCTGAGAAATAATCCTGGAGGGCTTTTGAATAATGCCATGGTTATTTCTGATATGTTTTTAGATGGAGGAATTATTGTCAGTACCGTTAATAAAAACGGCTATGTGACTTCTTTTGGTTCACGCTTGATTGATTCCACAGATAAGCCTGTGGTGCTTTTGGTTAATAGTAATAGTGCTAGTGCTAGTGAGATTTTTGCTGGCGCGCTCAGAGACAATGGTAGAGCGGATATAGTCGGCTCTAAAACTTTTGGTAAAGGGCTCGTGCAGGCGATTAACAAGCTGGGTGATGGAAGCGGAGTCAATGTCACTATCGCTAAATACCTCACTCCGAATAAAACTGATATTAATAAAAAAGGTATTGAACCTGACTATAAAGTAGATCTTGATAAGGTTGATTATGATTTAAGTAGAGGTCCGTGGTTTTTTGATCCTAATGTCAAGTTTGGTGTCAGAACCCCAGAAGACGCTCAGGATAAGCAACTCATGAAAGCTGTCGAAGTTCTAAAACAAAAAATCGGTAATTCTGCTACTCCAATTCCTGAAGAAGTTATAAGCAAAATTACAGAACTTGATAAAAAATATTCAGAAAAAAAAGCTAACCAAGATAAAAAAGAAGAAAAGAAAAAAGATAAGCAAGCTCAAAAAGAATCTAAAAAATAGTTTATTGAAAGCTCGCTATCAAATCAAGATTTTGCAAGCCCTGTCCCCCAGCGCCTTTTACCAGATTATCTATCGCGCAGGTGATAATAAGTGTGCTTTTAGATTCATCGAAGTCTATTTGGATATAAGAACGATTGGAATTCACTGCCCAAGCAGTTTGAGGATAGACTCCATCTTCTAAAATGTAATTCAGCGGAAAGTTTTGGTAGGTTTCTCGGTAGAAGTTTTTAAGCTCGCCGATATCTATTTTTTTGGACTTGGTTTTAACATAGCAAGTAACTAGTAAGCCCTGAGTCATAGGGATTAAATGCGGTGAAAACACAATTCCACAATGCTTTTGCGCGATATCACTAAAAAACATTTCTAGTTCAGGGATGTGTCTGTGCTTGCCGCCCAGATTATAAGGTGAGCAAGAATCGTTGAGCTCACTAAATAGAAGCTTGATTTCTGCCTTTCTGCCAGCTCCGCTAATACCAGATTTACCATCGATAATTATGCTATCGAGATCTAGGTTATCCGAGTCATATTTCAAAAGCGGCGCCAGAGCCAAAATTGAAGCGGTAGTATAACAGCCGGGATTGCCGATGAGTACACCTTCAGAGCGATCTTGGGCTTTTAAAGTTATGGCTTGATGATTAAACTCGACTAGCCCGTAAATAGCTGAGAGATTGGCTTCTAGGTCAGTTCTATTGGATCCATACCAAGCCTCATAAGTTTTTATATCTCTAAATCTATAATCCGCACTCAAGTCAATTACATGAATCTCTCTGGCAATGAGGCTTGGCGCGTATTTAAAACAAACGCCATTGGGAGTTGCAAAAAAAACAAAATCCACTTTATCTTTATTTAGATTATCTATAAAATCTTTATTTAAGCCAGAAAAATTGAGATTTATGCGGTTTTGGTAATTGGGGAAAAGTTTAGAAAATTTTTCACCTTTATGTTGCTCACTTCCTATAAAAACTATTTCTAAATCATCACGCTCTAAAATTAAATCAATCAGCTTAAGCCCGGTATAACCAGTACTCCCAAATATTCCAATTTTTAATTTTTTTTTCATTAGGCTTTAATTTTAATATATCGGCTTAAACCCGTGCCCGGAATCCATAAAGACCTATTAACACTGTTAGCTCAACAAGCATCGACGACGCTTACATGTCTAGAAGGGTTAGTAATTGTCACGGGCAAAGTCGATGCGTAGATTGAGCGACACACAAAAAATACGAGAAAAATCGAAGATTTTTCGA
>JBEAYS010000113.1:0-3291 GCA_041170505.1 Cyanobacteriota bacterium | reverse complement strand
ATATCTGCATAAATATTAGGCACATTTGGATCTAGATCTTTGGTCTTTATGTAATTTTCCTTAGCCTTAGAAAACTGTCCTAAAGCCAGCCAGCAGTCACCAACATTTTTTAGAATACTGTACTCTTCAGGGTTATAGTTAAGCACATAGTTATATTGCTCAATCGCCGCTAAGTAATTATCAGTTGCTTGCAGTGAAGCTCCTAAATAGCTTCTTGCTTTTAGATTTTCGGGATAAGCCAAAATAACTTTATTAAAAATTTCAATGGCTTTTTTAAAATCTCTTTGCTCAAAGTATATTGCTCCAAGATTTTCTCTTAACAAAACATTTTCAGGTTCAAGAGTGCTTGCTTTTGTTAAATATTTAATAGCATTATCAATAGAGCCTAGTTCCTGAAAGGCTCTACCAAGAAGCATATTCACCATAGGATCTTCTGGTTTTATTGCAAGGGCTTTAGAAAAATAGTCTACAGAAATTTCAAGACCTGATTTTCGCAAATCCCCAACTCCATCATTATTCATATGGAGTAAACCTAATTTGACCAAAGAAGCAAAATCACGCTTATTTGCCTCATAACTAGATTTATATAAACGAACAGCCTGCAAAGTATTTGATTTTTTTTCTTCTTTAACAGCTTGAGAATATTTAGTAAAAAGTTGAAGAGCTTCATCGGACTTACTTAGAGCAAAACTTGGTGACTGCAAAAAAACTAAAATTAGAACAATTAGTGATACTTTTTTGTTATTATTTTTCATATTTGTATTAAAAACCCCACCCTAGTTTAATTATACTAAAAAATCATTAATAGAATTAACCTTATCAAAGACGAGAAATAATAGTCATTGTTCCGCATTTATCTTAAAGTGCTTCTTGTTATAATGAACCCGATGAAAGCAATGCTTTTTTATGGGCCAAAAGACATCAGGCTTGAAAATATTGAAATACCTGACATAAAAACGGATGAGGTCCTAGTAAAAATAAATACCGCAGTTACTGGTGGAACAGATATTAAAACCTATTTAAGGGGTCATCCTAGAATAATAAAAACAATTCCATCAAGTTTTGGTTATGAGTTTTCTGGTATCGTACAAAAAAGTCTCAATCCACAATTCAATTCTGGTGATGCTGTGATCGCTGGTAATACTGCCCCTTGTTATTCTTGTTTTTTTTGTAAGCGAGAAGAATATGAACTTTGCGAAAATTTGGATTTTTTAAATGGCTCTTTTGCTGAATATATTAAAATTCCTAGTCAAATAGCTAATTATAATCTCTATAAAATACCGACTGGGACAAGCTTTCAGGAGGCGGCATCCACTCAGACTCTGGCTGTGGTACTACATGGCTTTTATAAATCTCAAATTAAAAAACACAACAATGTTTTAATTCTGGGCTTAGGTGCAATTGGTCAAACTTTTATAAAAGTTTACAAAGCCTTAGCCCCAAATACAAAAATCATTGCATTAGCAAAATCATCTTTAAAAACCGAACTGGCCAAAATCAATGGAGCAGACTTCGTTCTAGACTATTCCAGTGAAGATATTGTCGAGCAAATTAAATCCCTAACTAATGGTCTTGGTGCTGATCTTGTAATAGAAGCTGTTGGCAAGCCTGAATCATGGCAACAAGCTCTTACGCTATCGCGCCCTGGAGGAGTAGTTGTTTTTTTTGGTGGTTGCCCTCGTGGAACTCAAATCAATTTAGATACATTCCAATCACACTACCAAGAGCTCACAACCATCGGAGTGTTTCACCATACACCTTCTTATATAAAAACAGCTCTAGAATTGATTTGCACAAATAAAATTTCGATGGCAAATCTGATTACTCATCGTTTTGAATTAGCTGATTTGCAAAATGCGCTAGAATTGAGTATCCGAGGCGAAGCTTTGAAGATTTGCATTATGCCTCCAGCCTAAACTGCCCATCTTCACCAGCGATATCTATATTACCGCGTGCTTTCCATTCTACAAGCTTGATTGCAAGCTCTTCTCTCTTGAGTTTTCTTGCACTAATTTGGTTTTCTATAAGTTTGATTTCAGAGTCAATTTTATCTACTTCTGATTTTTTTATTCGTGGTTCATCTAATTTTTTTGTAAGCTCGTCTAATCTTATAAGAGCTTGATCATCTTGCCAATCTAGCTCCTTGATTTGCTTATGAATTTTTCGATCTAATTTTTCTCTATTGCTAGGTAAACCTGATAAGTGATTAATAAATTCTTTAGCATCTATTTGCCCCAATGCAACCATTAGCAAAATTTCTTCTTTAGTGCGTTTGAAGTTTGGAACAAGTTTACGACAATCCTTTACGTAATGTTCGACGTCAAAAAGTATTTTTTTTACAGTGACTTGCTTATATGTTTTAAGCTCACTGGTAAAGAGCTTTAGATGATTAGACCAATCTTGCTGATTTAAACTATCCCAAAACTCTTGAAGCTCTGCTGGGGGCTCTTGATACTCTCCCTTTGCAAAAATTAAAATCGAATGTCTAATTGACAAACGAGCCATGTAAAGAAGCTTTTCTGCTTCTAACTCTTTTTTGGTTTTTTTTGGTTTATCTGAATTCATGCCCAAAATATTATTAATTAGAAAATAATAATTTTCATAATAATATTAATTATAAGCAAATTAAGCTATTTTATCCCAGGGTGCATTTAAAACCGCGTTATGGATAGTGCTAACAAAGCGGATAACTTCTTCTACTTTACTAAGTTTTGTAGATTTATAAAAAGATGGAGGAGCTACTCTCTGCGAACCACTAATATTTCTTACGTGTAATTGATCACGCTTAAAACCAACGGATGCATCTGGTCTTGCAACAATTTTTTGATTTAATATATGTAATTCTTCCGGATTATTTGAAGAAATCATATTCTTGACCGTTAACAAAGGCTCTTCGCCAGATTCAACCATTTCAGAAGCACTTAAACTTGAGCCCTTGAGAGATTTGTGATAACCCTCAATTAAATCAATGATATCAATCAAGCGGCCTTTGCTTATTTCTCTTCTTGCAAACGCCGTAAAACCTTTTCCTTTATCTCCACCGCGATCATGTATCTCTTGTAAAAGTTTATTGGCTCTTTTTTCTTCATTGGAAATATCAGGATCTATAGCTTCAAGATGAGCTTGAGAAGCTAAACTTGTGGTTTGAGTCTCTTCTGCGGAACTTTTGTTGTGAGGATTATTCAGCTTAGTTCTTAATTGTCCTAGCTGAGCATTATTGATGTTTTGAGCTAGACTTTGTGTTTCTTGTTGACGTTGTTTTTTATCCTTAATATCAGCGGCGTACTGGGA
>JBEAYS010000112.1:0-15498 GCA_041170505.1 Cyanobacteriota bacterium | reverse complement strand
ACTTATTATAGAGCGGTGGAGGTATCTAATCTAACTATCACCAGGAGCGGGGTAGCTGCTCAAATGGGTGCGGATAAGAGATTTTCTGGAGCCAAAAGATCAAGTAGCCCACTAGATGAAGCTCAAAACACTGATTTAAATGTTAGCTTTACTTTACTTGCCTACACCTCAATTCCTGAGCCTAATGTAAAAGCCGCTGATGAATTTACTGATATAGAACAAGAAGAAGAAATACTAGAAATAAAAGGGTAAGCCATGAATAAAATCCAAGCGCCTAGAGGCACTCATGATGTGATTTTAGAAGAGTCTGATATTTGGCAATACCTAGAACAGGCTGGGCGTGAGGTTTTTAAGAGTGCAGGTTTTAAAGAAATTCGCACACCAATTTTTGAAGCAACAGAGCTTTTCAGTAGAGCTGTTGGTGAAGATAGCGATATCGTCAATAAAGAAATGTATACTTTTACAGATCGCGGTGATAGATCTATGACCCTTAGACCTGAAGGGACAGCAGGAGTAGCTAGAAGTTATATCGAGCATAATTTAGATCGTAACCAAAAGCCCATTAAGCTCTGGTATCAAGGACCGATGTTTCGCTACGAGAGACCTCAAACTGGCAGATACAGACAGTTTCACCAAATTGGCGCTGAAGCGCTTGGAAGTGATGGACCTTACATAGATCTTGAAATGATTAACCTGGGAATAAAATTTTTAAATTCTATTGGCTTAGCAAATCTCACTTTGTGTATAAACTCAATCGGCAACAAAAACTCTAGAGCTAATTACACTAGCGCATTAAAAGATTTTCTTGGTAAGTACTCCGATCAGGTCTGCGAAGATTGCAAGCGCAGAATGACCCAAAACCCGCTCAGATGCTTGGATTGCAAGATTCCTGCCGATCAAGAGCTTTATAAAAACGCTCCTTTAATTCAAGATTTTTTTGATGAAGAATCCAAGAGTATTTGGCAAGAGATTTTAACAGGTCTCAAAACTTTAAATATAAATTTTGAAGTGGATCCAAAATTAGTCAGAGGTCTTGATTATTATAATCATTGTGTTTTTGAAATGAAAACCAGCTCCAATAAACTTGCTAACCAAAGCACTGTGCTAGCTGGCGGAAGATATGATAATTTGGTGAGTTATTTAGGAGGCGCACCCACACCAGCTTGTGGCTGGGCCTGCGGGCAAGAAAGAATTATCGAACTTCTAAAAGAAAACCATTTACAACTAGTAAAAAATTCTAAGCTTTTTATAATTAGCGATGATGGCATACCAGCCCTAAGACTAGCAAACCAGCTTAGGGACTTAATCCCAGAACTTACTGTAGAGCTTGATTACGAACTAAGTAAATTTAAAAAACAGCTTGAAAAAGCTCTAAAGAGAAATTGTGATTGGATAATATTTTTTATGGCTGATGAAAGAAACTCAGGCACAATCAAACTCAAAAACACTAAAACCACTCAGGAACAGGATTTTGGGGATCTTATTGAGCTAAGCGATTTTATAAAAAAACATTTATGATAAATATTCCCACCACAAAAGACAAAATTCTCTGCTCGATACTCTACAGTAGTTACTTTTTTCCATTGATGACTTTTGTGCCGATAATCTGGATTATTGTCTCTAACATTAGAAAGATTTATCTAAAAGATTTTGTGAAGTATCACTGTTACCAAGCGGTTTTGCTTAATATGATAATTTTTTTCTTACCTAGCTTTTTTAGTTTACTAATAAGTTTTATATCTAATTTTCTTGGGATTTTTACAATTTTTGAAAATAGCATTTCATTACTTGGCTACTTTAGCAAAAATCTTCTTCAAGTTTATAGCCTACTAGCTCAAATTCTGACAATTTATGCCATTATTTGGACTTTACGCGGTAAATATACTTATATCCCAAAAATTTCTCAAGCTATAAATTATCTTTTGCGCTAAATTGCTATTTTCAGGGGAAGACAATATTAAAATATTTTAATATTATCTCAAATAACGTTATTTCTTGGCAAAATAATAAAAATTAAATGAGCAGTTTTAGATAATATTTTAAAAATTTGGGCAAATAATACTTAAGATGTTTTTATCTGAGGGAATAATAAATAATTTTATTGAAAGCATCGAAGAGGCTGATCTCTTACAAATAGAGTCATTTGATGATGAAACAGCATACAAATATCTATCTAAACTCTATAAAAAAGCCTACGGAGCCCCTCCTAGCGGAGCTGGAATTTATCTTTTGAGAACAAAATTTAATTTAGGTACAGAGGAATTTAATCGCAGATTTATTCCTAATACACTCGGCTTATAAAAATGTAAATATTACAAAGCTAATTTAAGGATCCACTGAAAAATACGTCTTCGACGATTTTTGAACCCTGAGCCAAGATTCATCCTTTGCTCAGGGAGTGAATCCTTAATATATTTGTTAGGCGGATTAGGCCTCAAAACTTCGTTTTTCAGCGAATCCTTAATAACAATAATGCCCAAATACTTGCTAGAATTGGATTCTATGGCAAAAGTTTATTACGAAGTAGATGCAGATTTAAGTTTGATTCAATCAAAAAAAGTAGCAATTATAGGCTACGGGTCCCAAGGACACGCTCACGCACTGAATTTAAAAGATAGCGGAGTTGATGTAAGAATAGGTCTTTATGAAGGTTCGCCTAGCAGGACAAAAGCTGAAAAAGCAGGATTAAAAGTTTGTACTGTTAGCCAAGCCGCTAAGGAAGCAGATTTGATCATGGTTTTATTACCAGACGAAAAGCATGCTGAAGTTTTTAACACACAAATCAAACCAGAACTCACCAAAGGTAAGGTTCTTGCTGTGGCGCATGGATTTTCTATTCACTTTGGACAAATAACCCCACCAGAAGACGTAGATGTAATTATGATCGCACCAAAAGGACCTGGTCACAGAGTTAGAATAGTTTTTGAACAAGGCTTTGGAGTACCTGCCTTAATTGCTGTTCACCGTAACGCTAGCGGCAAAGCAAAAGAATTAGCTCTTAGCTACGCAAAGGCTGTCGGCGGCACTAGGGCAGGAGTATTCGAGACCAACTTCAAGGAAGAAACCGAAACAGATTTATTTGGAGAGCAAGCTGTTCTCTGTGGAGGTCTTTCATCCCTCATCAAAGCTGGGTTTGAAACACTTATCGAAGCTGGCTACTCAGAAGAAATGGCATATTTTGAATGTTTGCATGAAGTAAAACTTATCGTAGATTTAATCTATGAAGGCGGTCTAGCTAAGATGCGCGACAGCATTTCTAACACCGCTGAATATGGAGACTATGTAACTGGTCCTCGCGTAATCGACAAAAACGTTAAAGCACGCATGAAAGAAGTGCTTGAAGATATCCAAACTGGTAAATTTGCTCGCAACTGGATACTCGAGAATCAATCTGGCTGTGCAAGTTTCAAAGCTACTCGCAATATCGAAAAAGGGCACGCCATCGAACAAGTGGGCGCAAGCTTAAGAGGACAAATGGATTTTTTGGCCCATGAAAGAGCTAAGGTCTTGAGCTAATTAATCTTCCTTAAACTCTTCAATAATTGCTACTGAAAAATTATTATTTACTTGACCTGGGCTTCCTAGGTATTTGAGTTCATCACCTATCCATACTTCGGATTTTTCGACTAAACCAGTATTTAATTTTACTATGTCGCCAACTTTTAAATCCATAACTGCATCCAAACTTAATTCTCCACGCGCCAAAACAATTTTTAGGGGCATAGGACTTTTTGCTAATTTATTAATAATAAACTCCCGAGAATCGTCAGTAGCCATTTTATCACTTCTATAGCTCGATTGACGAGTCATTGTCATAATCACATCTTCTAGTGCTGAATAGGGCAAACAAATGGACATCAAACCTAGATCAGTACCGACTTCCACGTTAATCGTTATCAAGGCTACTATATCAGAATGAGCGGCAATTTGTGCGGAAATAGGACTTGTCTCAAGAGCAACAAGTTCAACTTCATCTGTAGCAGGGATTAAGGCTTGCCAACCTTCTGGCATAAAATGCAAAATTCTTTTTAGCGTATCTTTTATAATTCCTACTTCAACATCCGTGAGCTCTTCTCCGCTAATACTCGAAGAACCGCTTCCACCGAGCATTCTATCTATCATTGCGCCAAGTAAATGTCTTTCGATACCTAAGCAAAACTGAGTCGCCAACGGGTACATATTTAGCACGCCTGTCAAAAGATCCTCAGGCATTGAATCTATAAAATCGCCGTAAGTAAGTTGCTGTACGTTGGCTACCGAAAACTCAATAGGCATGCGGAGTGTAGCATTGAGAGCCAATGTCACTTGCCGACAAAAATGTTCATGAATAGAACCAATAATTTTTAGGTGTTCTTTTGAGAATTTATCAGGATTTTTAAAATTATAATCTTTAATTTTTTTGGGCTTGTTGCGCACTATGACGGGTAGCTGATCGTTTTCGCGTGCGCGACTATTAGGAAGATTTTTACCATACAAAGACATATAAAAATTATTCCCTAAGCAAAAAAAGGCTAAATAGATCAAATAGCCTAGGTGCTAGGTTTACTGGACTATAAAATCTGTAAAATAAATATCGTAAATCTTGAATTCGCCGTGCATGATATTACTTAACTGCTCTTTTAATTCAGACTTAAGTGCAATTTTATTTTCATAGCCAATTACTTCTTCAGATTTTTTGCGTGATAGTGTAGTTATAACGACATCCTTAATAGCAGGCATCATGGGCTGGAGCTCTTCATCTATTCTTAAATGATAAGCGTGTTTTTCTTCGCCTTTAAGCTTAGAATACTCTTCAAAATCTTCAGAATATAATTTTGCAGTAATTGAAATTTTTAAGAATCTACTTCCACTAACATCTGCTAGATTCACCACAAAATCACCCAGCGGGGATATTGGCAAATGGTCTCCTTCATTGGGTTCGCGGGTTTCTTTAAGAGTTTGATTGACGGTGATTGTCTTAGGAGCTAATTGAAAAGCCAAAAAAGTTCCACCGAACGCCGCAATAAAAATAAACACAATCAAGATGATCATGTTAGGTGGGTTACCGCCTGTGGCCGCCGGTGCTGATTTTTTATCGTCTGCCATAATTCTATTATTCCACAGAATTAATCTAGGGGTAAACGCTTAACTAAGTCAAATGATGGAATTACAAGATAAAACTAATACTTAGTTACTGGTTTAGGGGCTTGATTAAGCAAAATTGAAATAATAGATTGCGGGATAAGATCTTTTAAAAGAGATTTTTTTGTTATCTCGCTAGTTTCGCAATCTCCTATTATCTGACGAATAGTTGTTGAGCTGATGGGTTTAGAAAAATTTTCTACAAAAAAAACATCATCACTGACTAAGGATTTTGGGCCACGCGCGAACACTATAAATTTTACTTGAGATTTTATATAATCAGAATTTTTCCATTGATCAAGGTTGTTATAAGCATCCAAGCCCATAATCCAAAACAATTCAGCATTAGGGTTTTGAGATCTATAATATTCAACAGTCTGGCAGGCGTAAGAAACCCCGTCCCGATTGAGTTCTACAGAGCTTGCAGAAAAATTAGGATAATCACTTATCGCAAGCTCCGTGAGTTGGTGACGAAAATCAGCAGGCAATAAAACTGTTTGTGATTTAAAAGGGGGATTTTTAGCAGTGATAAAAAATATTTTATCCAGCTTGAAATGAGTTTGTGCATAAAGGGCCATTTCAATATGACCGTTATGTATCGGGTCAAAAGTACCGCCAAAAAGCCCTATTTTATCGGATTTGTCCATTACCCTCTATTAGATATTTATAAGTGCAGAGTTCTTTTGCGCCAATAGGACCGCGTGCATGCAGTTTAACAGTGCTAATTCCCATCTCTGCCCCGAAACCAAACTCCTCACCATCAGTAAATCTAGTGCTGACATTTACATAAACGCAAGCTGAATTGATCATGCGTTTAAACAGCTCCGCGCTCTGCAAATCCTCAGTAATAATAGCTTCTGAGTGACCAGTCGAGTAGCGATTAATATGATTAATCGCCTCGTGTATATCTTGGACAACTTTAATAGAGACTTTTAAATCCAGATACTCTTTATGCCAATCAGCTTCTTGAGCCATACTAACAAAAGGGAACTGAGCTACAACGCTCTGGTCGCCTATAATTTCGACGTTTTTAGAAAGTAGAGCATCTACAAGCTTGGGAAGAATTATATCTTTTATATTTTCGTGAACAAGGATAGTCTCGCAAGAATTACAAACACTAGGACGCGAAACCTTGGCATTAATCGAAATTGCAATAGATTTTTCAATATCAGCAAACTGATCGATGTAAACATGGCAAGTACCGCCACCCGCTCCCAGAACAGGAATGATGGCATTATCAGTAACAAACTTATTAAGAGTCTCGCCTCCGCGCGGAATAACCAAATCAATCAAACCTTCAGCGCGCAGAATTAGTTTACAACCCTCACGAGTGCGATCTTTTAGATATTGAATCGCTTTTAGTGGGACTTCTGTTTGTTCTAAAGCTTTTAAAATGACTTGAACTATCGCATGATTAGTAAACCAAGCTTGCTTAGAACCTCTCAAAACCACTGCATTACCGGATTTGATGGCAAGAGCAATAGCATCAACAGTAACATTTGGGCGTGCTTCATAAATAATACCTATAACACCAAGAGGCACTCTTACTTTTGTGATGCGCATTCCATTTGGATGCTGCCAACCATCTAGTACATTACCAACTGGATCTTTCATGGCGGTAATTTTTCTAACGCTATTAGCGATCGCCATTATTCTTTCGGGATTTAGCATGAGTCTATCTTTCATGGCTGGAGTGAGACTTGCGTTTTCGGGATTTTCAAGATCTTTTTTATTAGCTTCAATAATAGTGGAAACCGACTCGCGCAATTCTCTTTCGATAAGCTCAAGAGCGTAGTTTTTTTGGGACTCCGCTAAAATAGACATTTGGTAAGAGGCTGTTTTAGCATCTTTTATTTGGTCGGTTAGGGCTGATAATAACTGTAAATCAGGGTCCTGAACAAGAGCTGAATCATCACAACAATCACTAGACATAATCAAGAATTATAACAAAAGCCAGCACCCTTAACCAAACCTTAAAACTAGTTATTTATATTAAGGCATAGAAGTACAGCCTATGCTAAAAACACACCACGAAAAAACTTTAAATGTCCTTTTAAATGCAGTCGCTGACCGGCAACAGATACTATCAAATAACCTAACCAACGTCAGCACACCAGGCTTCGTTAGACAGGATCTGGATTTTGGAGTCCTTTTAAAAGATATTAATAATAAAAGTATTGATGAAATTAATAACACGCGTAGCATAGAAAACGCTACTTACGAGGATTACAGCACTAAACCAAGTTTTGAAAAAGAATTAGCAGAAATGACAGAAAACCACCTTAAGTACATGCTCTTGGTGAAAATCAATGGTGATATGTATAAGGGTTTAGAAGAAGCAACACAATCAGGAAGGGCCGCATAATGAGTATATTTGATATTTATCACATCGCACATAATGGATTAACTACCACGCGAGGTGCGATGGAACTGGCTTCTGAAAATGTAGCTAATATGCTAACTCCAGGCTATAAAGCCAAAAGCCCAGTTTTTTCTGCTAGATCTCAAGACGAAAGTTTTTCAACTGTTTTGGCAAGTCTTGATGATCACGATGGTGTATCCCATCTTTTAAAAGGTGATCATCGAGGAGCAGGACCACAAATAGCAAAGATTATTGAAGACCAAACTCCAGGACTAAAAGTATTTATGCCTAACCACCCACTAGCTGATAAAGACGGTAATGTAGAGACTTCAAATGTCGATGGAGCGGGCGAAATGCTCAAAATGATGAACGCAGTAAGGCAGTACAAAGCAAATCTAAGTATCGTAGAAATGGCTAAAAAAGCAAGTCAAGAAGCGATGAACATGACTAAGAATGCTTAAGACCGTCAGAGCCTAGTTGAGGTAGTTTTACTTGAAACTTATCTGCTAAAAATTGAGCGAGTTTATAAGATAAATTACCGAATAAAGATTTATCCAAAAATCCAAATTCATATTTAGGGACCTCTTCTTCGTGACCTTTAAGAGCATGCAAACTCTCTTTTAGACTGGATCCTGAGATCCATAATGCTAAAACAGGCTCGAGAAGTTTAGCAAGCTTAGGACTAAAACTAGAAATCGCTTGGCGAGCCATTAAAGCAAAAGAATTCATGCCGCAGAGATAATCTTGCACTCCAGATGCCCACGCGCCATCGACTTGATGACGGTATGAATTATAATCGAGCTTCTGTATCGCGCCTGCTAACTGACGTTTACCGGCACCTGACGCCCACATCAAACCAGCATTTGCGAAAGGTAAAATCTTAGTTGATATAAAATTAAAGACCCCTGATTCGCTTTGTGGCTGAGGTTTAGCGGCACCAAAAATATTTTTAAAGGCGTGAGGAATGGTCCTAAATACAATGTTTAGCAGTGAGAAACTTGAAAAGGTGGTGTTTATGGCACCAATTAATTTTTCTTGGGATTTTTTAAGATCATCACTTGTTTGGATCTCAGTCCCTGACTCGGTTTTAATACCGTAGGCTTTTGCCAAGAATTTAAGCGGCTTAGCGATATAATCTGGAATCTGCCTATCAGAAACAAAAGCATTTTCAGATTTTTCACCAAAAGATTCTAAAAAATAAGCAATCCAATCAGCTTGAAACCCACTAAACACGGTGCCCAAGCCTGCCATGATCATTTCAAAGGTAGAAGCCTTATCGACAAGTGTGCCAAAATCACCAAGAGTTTTTGCAAATTTTTCGCTCTGGGGATGATGGAGGTTTTGCGTGCTAGTAAAAACAGGCGCAACTGACTGAGGAGGTTTTGTAATTATTGGAGGCGCTGAATTTTCAGCCATTGTTGATAAATTGGCCAAAAAAGGATCTGTTAGTACTAGTTGATTGATTTGCAAGGAAATATATTTTATTGCGAATTATTCTCATCTATATTATGTATTAATCCAGGGCTTATTGAGAAAGATTTTCATTTAATTTTAAGATATTGTTGTAAAAGGTGGTGTTTAAAATAAATGTCCTTAGATAACCTTGATTTAACATAATAATAATATTTGATTGTTATTGAATATCTATGGTTTCTTTGAGCAGCTGGGGAGCTAGCTTTTCACTATCTGAAACTCGTGAAGAAAAAAGAAAAAAAGAAAAGCTAGAAGCCGAACAATCAAAAAAACAAGAAACAACATCTGATACTCAGAGTACTGTAAGTGCTGTTCAAAAATCCAAAGAACAAACTGCACAAGCAAGAACAAGCTTACCTGGTACAACTGGGGCTGCAAGATCTACTGACACTGCTAGAACTACAACACCGCCACAAGAAGCTAATCCAGCTAGTCAAGAACCCAAAAAATCATCTATTCAATTATTTGATACCGTTCCAACTAACCCAGCTAGAAGTGCTACTCAGCAATATCAAGTAGAAAAAAAAGCTAATGATCTGTTAGCAAACATTACTGAAAAAATAGAAAAAACTGACGATAGGCATAGTCAAGCAGCCTATCAAGAAGTTAGGAATTATGCAGAAAAATTAATTAAAGATGGCAAAGAAAATGAAGCAATAGAGGTTCTTAAACAAGTTATTGATAAACCTGAAACTTTACGATCTCTAGCAAGTGAGATAATGGCTCAAAGGCTTTCCCCGCAAGCAATCAATTTAAGATCTTTAGTAAATCTTGCTTCTGGTGGCCGTGAAACTCTTGCAGAGATGCAAGCAACTCAACATGCTCAAATGACCAAAGAAGAGCATCAAGATCACACTCTTGAACTTATGAATGGTCTAATGGAAGATCTAGATGAGTCTGCACAAACATTTATTAGAAACGAAGAGATTCTCAATGCTCTTAGAAATCCAAAACAACAAAAGCCAAGGGAAACTTTGAATCCTTTTTCAAGTTCAACACAAAAAAACAATCATCCTTTTGAATTAAAAAGTGAATTACCATCAAGCTCAGAAACTACAAGGTTTTCAGAAGATGCATTCTCAATGCTTGAAAGACTTGGTGAAAGACCTAATCCAGAATTAATACAACAAGAAATAGAACATAGAGAAGCTTTAAGAGAAACCCTAATTCAACAAAGAGAAGTTCTACTTAGAGCACAAGCTAACCTCATAAAGCTCGCTCAAGCTGGAAGAGCTGATCAAATTCATTTACTTTTTGATGGCAAAGGGAATCCTCTTGATACAGAAACGCTCAAAAATAGAGGTTCATATAATAGTGGACTTCCAGATGAATTAGAAAATCAGTACAGAGAGTTAAATGATTTCCTTAAAAAAGACCCTAGCCTTGAAGAAAGTTTTGCTGCTATGCAAGAATCTCTGATTGGGCTAAGCCCCGAAGAGCAAACTGTTAGAGCAAGAGATTTTTTAACCGAAAATCTTCAAACACAAAGAGAAACACTTAGATTATTACAAGGTATAAATCCTGATTTAAATTCAATCATTAATAACAAAAACAGTTCTGCTATGGAGAGCCTTTTAGCAATTGATCAAAAAACTATTAGCCAACTCACCCAAGAAACCTTATCAAGAAGAACGGATTTAATGCTTGAACTGCATGATCAATTAACAGAAAATCTAAACTCCAGAAATTTTCAAGATGCACTAAACGCGATCGAAAAAACTCAAAAAGATCTTGAAGATGGAACCTATACCCATAGAAAAAATAAGCTTAGTGATTATGAGCTTGTAAACAGAGATCTTGCAAGAACGCCAAAAGAAGACGAAAAAATTCAACACAGAATTAAAGCGCTAGAAGAAAAATTTGAAACTCTTACTGATGAGCAATTACAGATAGTTAGAGGCAATAGCAATGACATAGCTGATCATTTAAAAGAAATTAAAAGCCTATATGAGTTTGTTCCCTTTGGATTATTTCAAGAAAGAGGCTGGAGAATAGTAGGTGGAGAAGCTGACATAAAACTTGAAAGCATTGAAGCACTACAAAATCATAGCGATAGAGTTTTAAATAATCTACTAAGCCAGAAAAAAAATATTAAAGTCGCACATGAGCACATGACAAAATCTCAAGAGTTAGAAAGATACGAAAGAAGATTAGAAGAAATTATTAACCAAACAAATTCAAGCAAGCAAAGTGCTGGAGCAAAGGCATTTCGTGATAGAGAACAAGTAAGAAGAAGCTTAGACGGTCTTGATAGTTTTTATAGTAATACAGAAACTGGACTTAAACTTACTAGAAATGCAGCAATAATTGCTGGGGTAACACTTGCAACAGGAGGTGCTGGTACAGCATTAGTAGGAGCTGGCTGGGGAGCAACAAGTGCTGGGTTAGCAGCCTTTGGGGCAGGAACGGCTTATGGAGCGGGGGTGAGCTTACTTTCGAATTCAGCGGAAGGACTGAGTAGGCACGGAAACGGATTCAGCAATCCTTACGAAAACGTACTTAGTCAGACCTGGCAAGATACAAAAATGTCTGCCTCAGTTGCTGCATCAACAGCAACTGGTGCAAGCTTAACCCGAGCTCTTTCTAAATGGGGCAGACTTGCTTCGAGTATTACAGGAGCTAGTGCAAGTGGAATTGTATCCACGAATGTAACTTACGGACTAAATGCAGCAGAGCAAAAACTCACTACAGGTGAAGTTGATATCAATGGAACACAGTACGTTAAAGATCTACTGTGGGACACGGGGTCTTCTATGGTTGGTGGTGCGATTGGCAGCAAATTTGGTCAATGGCAAGATGCTACTTCAAACACTACGGCAAGATTTGCACTTAATGTAGCTGAGGAGTTAGCTTCAATCTCAACAGATCTTGGTCTTACTTATGCTAGAGATGGAGAAATAACAACTGAAGGTTTACTGCAAACTTTCCAAGCTAGCATCACTGGAAGAATGCAAGCACATTTCGCTGCTCAAAATACTAGTAGACCAAAAAACGAATTAGCCCAGCAAATTCGTGATCAAGAATTAGTCGTTAAATCATCGGGCGAACTTCCTGATGGGGTTGATGCTCAAACTAAAGTTCGTGTTGAACCTGATGGCTCCAGAAAAGTAGAAATTGATGCTAGAGAAGACCTTATGCGAAGGGCAATGAATGGCGATGTTGACGCTCAAAAGAAGATGCTTGAAGAGACGGTTGCCCATGCTCGCGAGAATCCTATTGATCCACAAGTCAAACAAGCAGATGGTACTTATAAAGCAATGTCTAAAGAAAAATATCAAGCACTTCGCGCTCGTCAAGAACTTGCAATGAGATCAGTTGCTGAAGCTAAATTTGCTGTTGCCCAAGGTTCAAGTGTAAGTGCGACTAAGCAAGATTCTCAACAGGTACTTGCTGAAATGAATCAAGCAATTAAGAATGGAGATTTTGGTCGTGCTCTGGAAATAGCCGAAGCTAATGGTGTTGGAGAAACTTATAAAAAACAATTTGAGGATGATTATAACAAAAATGTAAACAGAGATAGAACAAAAGATGCTTTGGAGCAGACGAGTTTTAGTACTAATAAAACCATGCACAACGGTCTCATAGAGACACAATCAAGAACTTTGAATGCCGATAATAAGGTCACGGTAGACAGCTCCAACATTCTTCCTCCGGAAAAAAGAAGACCAATTAGTGAGGGGTCGAGATTATTAGATACTGGCATCGCAATAAACATCACTGATAAAGATGGTAATGTGCAAAGAATACCATTACTTCTTAATGAACAAACTCAATTGATTGAAGGTGGTCCAATGCTTGAACATCACAATATTAGTGTCGAAGATCTTACAAATCACCTTGACTCAATTATTAGAATGAACAATGACAATTTCCGCATAGAAGAAGGTACCGAAAGGGCTTATAGACATAGCGCTCATGGTTTAAATCATTTAAGAGAAATACATGCCAGTAAAATCACGGATATCTCTTCATTAATAAAACCCGACGGCAGTGGTGTTCAGCCTGCTACACAATTTCGACATGAACTGAATAATGACCAGCTACAATCAGTAATTGAAGATGGTCTTAGAAATATTCAAGAAGCAATTATTTCAAGAGATGGATCCGTTATACTTGTTGCAAATCTTACAAGCTCACAAAATCTAGCTCCTGGTGTTGAAAGAATAAGAATGATTTATAACCCTGATGCAGGTGGTATCGTTACAATGAATCCACTAGGAAACCAAAATCCTGTTGCAAGACTAGCTGTAAGAGGTGATGACGGGAAACCAGTATTAGGCAAACAGGGGAGAGTGGCTGAACCATCGCCTGAACAACTCAAACCCGAGAATCATCATAATCTAATAATCATCTATACTGATGGTCAAAAGAGATATTTGCATGACTATCCGGGAATAACACCATTACCAGGACAATAAAATAACTATGATAAAAGCAATAAAACCAGAACCGCCAGAAAAACATCCAACTTCTTCACCAAACGTGGGCCAAGTCGATGCTAAAATGCAAGGCATGAATCTTGATGAAAACAGGTTTTGTCCATTTATAGGAGCTGAAGATACAACTACTCAGAATGCTTATGATCACGATACTCAATATCAGCAAGAACTAAATTATTATAGACATAAAACCAAAGGAGAAACACTTGCATACAATAGTTATTGTGAAACACATGCTCTAGAGTTTTTTAGCGATGAAGAAAAAACTCCACTAAAAGGAAAATACAAAGTATGTTTGGAAGACCCACAATATGCAGGTGTAACTATACATTCTATCCAAGTTGGAGAATCTGAATTATCCTTTTTTGCTGAAAATAAATCATCAAATACTCTAACTGAAGGTTCTAATGTGAGTTTTGAGCTAAATGCTTTTGTCACTGAAATTAATACATGGGACTCGTCACAACCAGCAGGCTACGGTTTTATAAAGCTAAGGCATTACAATGGGCAAAGTGTCAATCAAAATGAATATCAGATTAATGGCACAATCGAAAAGAAAGTCTCATCTTTGCAATATAATAATTGCTTTTTTGAAAAATACCTAATTGAAATAAATAATAGAGGAACAATTATAAAGATGCCCGTCTTGATCAGACACTATAATAATAAAAATAATAAGATTAGTTTTAACAGAGGTGATCGTGTTAGTTTCAACGTCAATCTACATGGAAGGTTCCAATCGCAATGAAGTAGAGTTGTATTATAAAAATATCACAACTTTTAGATCAATATTTGGCAATGCAATAGAGTAATTCAATTTATCAACAACACAATCAAAAAAAATTAACAAACTAACCTAATAAACCTCTCCCAGCGGCATCCTCTTTATGATTGATTCTGGAGCGTAAGTCTCTACATGTTTGGTCCCCCCTCGATAAAATATACTAATAAGTGAAAAATTGGAGGTCCAAAAATTGAAAAAAAATAAAGTAACAGAAGATCAGCTTCTGGAGATCAGAGATCGAGTCGCAAAAGGAGAATCGGTAGCTGATTTAGCTAAAGAATTTGGAACTAGCGGGAGAGTAATTTACTATCATATTGGCAAATCCGGTTCAAAAAAACCAATGCATTAGCTCAAGCTCGCTTAGAAAGAGAGAATCAAGCTTTAAAAATAATCCTTGCTGAAACGATGGTTGAATTAGATAAGGAAAAAAAACTAAAGTTGCAGAACGCTCTAAAAAACATCTAAGTAATAGAGAAGTTTCAAGATTATTGTTTATAAGTCGTAAAACTAAAACTCCTAGCAAGCAAAAAACAAAAGATGAGCAGTTAAAAGAACAGATTCTTGATTTACGTAAGAAGCATAGAAATTACGGCACTGATAGACTTGCTCTGGCTTTAAACCGTCCTGAGAGCGTTATTCATAGAGTAGTAAAAAAATATAATCTGCAAATTAGGCGAAAAAGGAACCAACCCTTTAAGTCAGAAGATCAAGGCTTCAAAGCTAGTCCCATAGCCAATTTGACGAAGAATCTAATATCGATTTCTCCCAACTTAGTTTGGGCCAGTGATTTTACCTACCTAAGCTTCCAAAATAAAACTTACTATCTTGCAACTTTTATTGATATTTTTTCCAGAAAAATAGTAGGCTGGAATTTTTCTGATACTCATGATGCAGAATTAATTTTAGAGGCTTTAAGAAAAGCAATTAAATCGGAAAATAAGGTACCGGATATTTGTCATTCAGATCAAGGCTCTGAGTACCGTAGCGGAATTTATCAAGAAGTTCTTGAATCTTATGGCATCAAACAATCAATGAGCCCAAAAGCTTCACCCTGGAGAAATGGTTTTCAGGAATCATTTTATGCGGGCTTTAAAGCTGATTTAGGAGATGAAAACAGATTTAATTGTTTAGGCGAGTTAATAGAAGCTATCGCTCACACTCTTTATTCCTACAACACAGAAAGAATTCATTCTGTTCTTAAAACTAGTCCAAATAAATTTTTAGAAAAATATTTTATTCAGAAAAATCAAGAAAAGAAGCCGGTTTTAGCTAAGATTATTAATTTTCAAAAAGTGGTTCCCTAAATCGAGGGGTTGACA
>JBEAYS010000111.1:0-8964 GCA_041170505.1 Cyanobacteriota bacterium | reverse complement strand
CTTGGTAGATTAGGCGAGTATGGCGAAATTACTTCAGTCCTTGAGATGATACTATCTAATCAATATTTAACCGGGCAAAATATCGAAGTCGCTGGTGGATACGGGCTTTAGATCTTGCCTTTAAGGCGGATGTATTTAGCTACATCAATTCCATTTATTGACTCAATTTTTTTGAGTGACTCTTCATCAACGGCTCCGTCTACGCTAATCACCATAACGGCTCTAGCACTATCTTTTGTGCGTCCTAGGTTCATCGAACTGATGTTAATTTGTCCTTGCCAAAGTATTTGAGATACTTGCGCTACTATTCCAGGTTGATCTCTATGAAAAGTAATTATAGAGTGGTTTTCAGGACGAATATTAACCGGGTAATTATCTATCTGGATGATAGCTGGAATGTTTCCTTGTAAAACTGTACCAGCTATGATTTTTGTTTCGGTTTCTGTTTTCATCTTGATAAGTAGTTTATCGATATAAGCGCCAGACTCTTCGCATTTAAGTTCTGTTACTTTTATGCCTCTTTCTTTTGCTACATGAGGAGCATTAACGAAGGTGATGCCATCTAAATTCACTGAGAGAGCGCCTTTTAGGATAGCTAATTTTAGACCTTCTATATTTTTATCAGAAAGTCTACCAAGAGCTTCGATCTCGATTTCTTTAATTACTCCAGTTGAAATTTGACGAAGCATAGACCCCATATATTCAGCTAGTCCGAGATAATGGTTTATATGCTTGACTAGATCAGGCTTTAAGCCAGGAAGGTTAACTGCTGATTTAGCAACACCTCCAGATAAAACATCTCTAATCTGCTCAGAGACATCGATTGCTACGTTAAGCTGGGCTTGATGAGTGCTAGCTCCAAGGTGCGGTGTGAGTACTACTTTATCGCCGCATTTATGCAGTGGTGAATCCGTGCAGGGCTCTTCGTTAAATACATCGATAGCCGCTCCTGCAACTTTACCTGTGTTGATTGCATCTGCTAGATCTTGTTCGTTTATTAAGCCGCCGCGCGCGCAGTTAATGATGAACACGCCATCTTGCATAGTTTCGATAGTGCTTTTGTTTATCATATTCACTGTTTCTTTGGTCTTTGGGACATGCAGAGTTATAAAATGAGCTTGTTTATAAATATCTGTAAGCTCAACTTTTATAAAGCCCATATCTTCTGCTTTTTCTTTTGATACAAAAGGATCATATCCAAGCACTCTCATTCCTAATGCTAGAGCGACTTTGCCGACTCGTTGACCGATTTTACCAAGTCCAATTATTCCAAGAGTCTGACCGTTTAATTCTGTGCCGATATATTTAGATCTTTCCCATTTGTTTTGTTTGCAGGATTGATCTGCTTTAGGGATATGCCTTACAAGTGCCATCATGAGCGCGACGGTATGCTCAGCTGCGGCGATGGTATTGCCTTCAGGGGAGTTAACTACGATAATTCCTTTTTCAGTGGCGGTTTCAACGTCAATATTGTCCACTCCAACTCCAGCTCGCCCGATGATTTTTAGTCGGTTTGCTTGCTCCAAAATTTCTTTTGTAGCTTGAGTCTGAGATCGCACCAAAAGAGCATCGTAATCTTTTATGATTTCTCTTAATTCTTCAGCTGGAATTCCTGGCTTATAATCCACATCTGATACTTGTTTGAGGATGGTAAGCCCTGATTCATCTAGTTTATCCGTTACTAAAACTCTGCTTTTCATGATATATATACATTTTAATATATTTTGGGGTCTGGTCTTGATAAAAATGCTAAAATTATAATTATGTCCTTACAAGGCAAAACTATTATTTTAGGCGTCTGTGGAGGAATTGCCGCTTATAAAGCTCCTGATTTGGTTTCTGGATTGCGTAAGCTTGGCGCTGAGGTTCATGTCTTACTTACCGAAAATGCTAAGAATTTTGTATCACCTTTAAGCCTGGAGGTTATGAGTGGTAATAAAGTTTTGAGTTCTAATTGGAATCTCGATTCAAATGATCCTAGTTATATTCCTCACATTAAATACGCTCAAATAGCTGATTTGATTTTGGTTGCACCGGCGACGGCTAACGCTATAGCCAAAATGACCATGGGACTTTCTGATGAAATTTTGTTTGATACTATCTTAGCGACTCAGGCTCCTATCTTGGTGGCTCCTGCGATGAATACTAATATGTGGACTCATCCTACAGTGCGCCGAAACCTTGAAGTAATGATGTCTATGGGCTATGAAATCATCGAGCCCGATTCTGGTGATCTTGCTTGCGGCACTCAAGGCGTGGGACGACTTGCTGAAATCGAAACAATTATTAAGCGAAGTAAAAAGGCTGTGATGAGCTCAAAAAAGCCTCAGGGCAAGAGTTTGAACGCTCTTGCTGATATAGAAGAAATAATAATTGATAAGCCTGAAGCCAAACAAGAAGGTTTTTTTTCAAGAGTATTTAATAAACAATCCAAACCTAAGCAAAACTTCTCAGATATAGTCCATCAGCCCAATTCAAGCTTACTTGGTAAAAAAGTTTTAATCACACTGGGAGCTACTCGAGAAAAAATTGATGCTGTTCGTTATATTACTAATCACAGCTCTGGCAAGATGGGATTGGCTCTTGTAAAAGAAGCGCTTAATCGCGGTATGCAAGTAGAGCTCATCACGACTATTCCTGTTAATGAAGAGTGGGTAGATCGAGTTACTTTAGTGCCAGTAGAATCTCATGAAGATATGTTAAACGTTCTCAGGGAGAGGTTTTTGGTGAAGTATAATCCAGATCCAGCTTGGGCATTGATAATGGTGGCGGCTGTCGCTGATTTTAAACCGGTTTATTCTTATGATCAAAAAATCAAGAAAAATCCAAATAATCAAAACCTTGTTTTTGAGCTTGAACAGACTTCTGATATCCTTGCTGAAATCACCAGTCTAAAGCAAGAATCTCAAGTAGCAATAGGCTTTAGCGTCGAAACCGAAAACCCTATAGAAAACGCTCACCGTAAGGTTTATGCTAAGAATCTAGATTTTATTGTAGCTAATTCTCCTTCTGCTTTTGGAGCAGATGAAGCTGAGGTAACTTTTGTTTTTGCTGAAAAATATCGAGGTCTTATGGATCTGGAGCAGTATTTTGGAAGTATTAGCAAGCAAGTAATTGCCATCAATATTTTTGATAATTTGGAGAAGTTAACAGCTCAAAAACTGGTATAATCCAGTTATAGTGAGCACTTTTAACTACAATCAGTTTTTTAATCCTTGGTTGCAATCAACCGAGCCTTATCAAGCTGGCAAAACTTTTGAGTATGTCATGCAGGCTTATGGCTTTAGCCGTGATCAAATCTTGAGGTTGGCTGGTAATGAAACTACCATGGGATTTAGCCCGCTTGCTTTACAAGCTGCTCAAGAAGCTCTTGCAAGCTCAAATTTTTATGATGAGCCACATTCTGAATTTTTGATTAAAGCTCTTGAAGATCATTTTTCTTCTGAAGGATTAGATATTTCTGGATTGGGCATGGTGGTCGGAACTGGCATGGATAGCGTAATTGAACACTGTTTAATTAATTTCACTAGCACTAATGACTCTATTGTAAATTTACCACCTACTTTTATTTATTATGATTTTTCAGCACGAAGAAGAGGACTTGAAGTTATTAATGTTAACCGGGAACTGGTTGATAGACAGGGTTTGCTTAGCTTTGAAGTTTCGATGGATAAAATTTTGGGTGCCCTTAAGTCTAATACAAAAATGGTATTTTTATGCTCGCCTAATAATCCAGATGGCTCAATAATTAAACTAGATTTTATTGAACACTTAGCTCAAAAACTGCTTGAAAAAAATATTATATTTTTTGTTGATCATGCCTATATTGAGTTTTGCTCGCGTGCTAATTATGATACTCGCCAAATTATTCATAAATTTCCTAATATGATTATTGGTTATACTTTTTCAAAAGCCTATGCTCTAGCGGGTTTCAGAGTGGGCTACGGACTAATGCATAAAGAGCTAAAAGATAAATATCTTAGCTTAAATACTCCTTTCCTTTGTTCCAGACCTAGTCTAGCAGCGGCACAAACAGCTCTTAAGGATCAAGCTCACTTGCAAAAAATTCTTGATAACAATAACCGTAACAGACCATTATTAATGAAGGGTTTGCAAGATCTAGGTTTTAAGGTCTATGAAAGTTATAGTAATTTTGTTTTGACTGAGCATCCTACTAAATCAGCTAATGAGCTTGTAGAGCACTTAATGTCACGAGGGATCATTGTAAGAGCTATAAAAACCGTGAATCCTAAGACTGTGCGCATTACCGTTGGCACGGATTTAGAGCTAGCTAGATTACTAGCTGAGCTTAATATGTAGCTCTGCTACAATATATTTATAACCGATGTTTTCTCCAAAAAACTTTTTAAGGCTTTTTATTGATTTTACACTTCTGGCAGTGGCTTTTACCTTAGCGACTGTAATTAGACTAGAAGGTCAGATTATTAGCCCAGCGGATAAATTCATCTGGAATGTTCAGCTTATTAAAATTTTACCTTTTGTTGTTTTGATTGAAATAGCGGTTTTGATTGCGTTTGGGACATACAGAAAATTCTGGCGCTACGTAAGAATCAATGATATTGTGCATTTAGCGCGCTCTCTTGCTATAGGTAGCATGGTCTTGGTTCTGCCTAGATTTTTTGGTAAAACCCCTAACGCTAATGATTTGATTGCTATCTCTTATGGGGTTTTAGTTATTAATTTTTTGCTTGCCTTAAGCTTTTTGAGTGCGGTTCGCCTTTTAAGATTTTTCTTACTGGAACAAAAAAAAATAAAACGTCGTTTACGTGAGATTAGTACAGCCCAAAAGCATGCCCTTGTCATTGGTGCTGGTGAAGCGGGTTTGGAAGCAATTAAGGCTATTAGCACCCATCCTGAGCTTGGTTTAAAAGTCGTAGCGATCCTTGATGATGATATTAAAAAGCAAGGCATGCTTCTTTATGACGATGTTAAAGTTTGTGGTTATATAAATGATGTTAAATATTGGGTAGACGAGCTTGCTGTAGATCAGATTATTATAGCTATTCCAAGCCTCAAGCTCCAAGAAAAAAAACGTATTAGTCTTTTGTGCACGGAGACAGGAGCTGATGTACGGACTATTCCTGGTGTAGATCAATTAGCTGGCGGAAGAGTAACTGTTGAGCAAATCCGTAAACTCAGTATGGAAGACCTTTTGGGCAGAGATGAAATTGATCTGGGCGGTCAGGATGTCATAGAGTTTTTGAATAACAAAAGAATTTTGGTTACTGGAGCTGGTGGTTCGATTGGTAGAGAGCTTTGCAGGCAGATGTTTTTGAAGTGTAATATTTCTGCGATCGCGCTTGTCGGCAAAGGAGAAAATTCTATTTTTGAAACTTGGCAAGACCTCAATAAAATTATTTCTGAAAATCCAGAAAAATCTGAAATCTTGATCGAAAAAAAGATTTGTGATATTCGCAATTACAACCGTATGTCTAAGATATTTTCTGATTTTAGACCTGAGGTTGTGTTTCATGCCGCCGCTCATAAACATGTTCATCTTATGGAAATCAATCCTTGTGAAGCTTTTGAGAATAATGTTATCGGTACTCGTAACCTTGCTGAGCTTGCTGGCACACATCAGGCTGATGCTTTTGTCTTAATTAGCACTGATAAAGCCGTAAACCCCACCAGTATGATGGGTGCGACAAAAAATCTGGCTGAAAAAATTACTCTAATGACATCTAGAAAATTCCCAAGTACTAAATACACCGCTGTTAGATTTGGAAACGTGCTTGGAAGTAGAGGTTCAGTTATTAAAGTTTGGGAGCAACAGCTCGCTAACTCTCTTCCTCTAACCATCACCCATAAAGATGCTATTCGTTATTTTATGACCATACCAGAAGCGGCACAGCTCGTTATCCAAGCGGCTTCCAAAGCGACTAACGGAGAGATTATGCTTCTTGATATGGGCGAGCCAGTAAAAATTTATGACCTAGTTCGTCAGTTTATCCAGCTTTCAGGATTCACTCTAGATGAGGTTCCTGTCGAAGTGATTGGGCTGAGAGACGGCGAAAAACTTTATGAAGAATTGCTGACCTCTAGTGAGTTTGTTGATCATAAGTTAACGGAAAAAATCTACAAAGCTAAGATCAATTCCAATCTTAAGGACTCCGAATTGACGCAGCTAATTGATGAGTTTACTAATTTAGCCAGTCAAGACTTGGACGAAACTCTTAAATCCCGTCTAAAAAACCTTGCTAATGCTATTTCTAATCAAGTCTAGGAAATAGGGAAAATCGCCTGCAGCTTCATGGCTAAATTCATGTCGCCTTTGATTTTTAGTTTACCCTGCATAAATGCCATTTGAGAGTTTAGTTTACCGTCTCTAATTGCCATCCAATCTTGGTCAGCAAGAGCTATTTCCACGGAAGGCTTATCAACGCCGCCCTTTACTAATTGGCAAGTGCCGTTTTTAATCTTAAAAGCCCAAATCCCGCCAGAGGGACCAGATATATTGAATTGGAAACTAGCGTCTAAGTTAGTTGCCGCGCTAGGGTTAAAATGTTTGTTCATTTCTTCGAACACGTCGCCGATTTGTACCATAAGCCCAGTTTACCACCAGAACTTAGATTATTAACAATCCAAAGCTAAAATTAATCTTTTTGGCAAATGTATTTACTTGTATTTTTGGGTATAAAATACTGTTGATGCTTTAAACTTAAGGTAGTTTTAAAAGGACGGAATTGATTTTATGAGACTTAGAGAATACGAAGCAAAAGAACTTTTTAGAGAAGCGGGAATCGCTACGCCTAAAGGGATCGTTATTAAATACGCTGAAGAAATTTTTGGAGTTGAAAATTTCCCTTGCACTTTAAAAACTCAAGTTTTAACTGGTGGGCGCGGAAAAGCTGGTGGAATTAAATTTGCTAATAACGCTGATGATGCTTATCAAAAAGCCCAAGATATTTTTAAACTGCCTATCAAAGGCGATCTTCCTGTTGCTATTCTTGTTGAGCCAAAAGTAGTTATCAAAAAAGAAATTTATACAGCAATCTTAATTGATAGAGCTTATAGAGGTCCTATCATTATGGCTTCTAGTGAAGGTGGCGTTGAGATTGAATCTTCTGAAAATATCCAGATCGTTCCGATTCCTGGTGGTAACTATAATCCTTATCTTGGACGCAAAATGGCTACCAAACTAGGTTTGAGCGGCAAGGATGTAATTAAATACGGCAATATCGTAAACAGACTCTGGGATGTTTATACGAAGTATGATTGCGATTTATGTGAGATTAATCCATTGATTGTTGATGGAGATGATAATTTTGTGGCACTTGATGGCAAGATCGTTATCAATGAAGATGCTTTAGATAGACAGCCGCGTTTCGATGGTATGCTTGGCGAGCATCTTACTGATCTTGGTGAAAGAGAATTTAGAGGCAAGATGTGCGGACTAAATATAGTCGAGCTTGAAGGTAATATTGGGATTCTCTGTAATGGAGCGGGTTTGACCATGGCTACTATGGATTTGGTTTTTCATCATGGTGGTAAACCTTCCAATTTCTTGGATGTCGGTGGCGGTGCTAGCAAGTCGCATGTCGCTCGAGCACTGGATTTGGTCTCGTCTGATAAAAATGTAAAAGTTCTATTGGTCAATATTTTGGGCGGAATTACTGATTGCGTCGAGGTCGCTAATGCTCTTAAATATTACAAAGAAACCAGACCAGAAGCTAATCTAGTAGTGAGATTGGTCGGTAATAACGAGGAAGCGGCTCAGCAAATCATGAATCAAGCGGGAATACCGATGACTAATGTTCTAGATGAAGCTGTAAAAAAAGCAGTAGCAGTAGCGGCTTAGTTAGGTTATAAAAAAAGGAAAATATTATGTCAGTTCTAATAAACAAAAATACAAAAGTAATTGTGCAAGGTATCACTGGTGGTATGGGACGCACTCATACTGCTCTAATGAAAAAATATGGTACAAATATCGTCGGCGGTGTAACACCCGGAAAAGGTGGTACTGAGCAGGACGGAGTCCCAGTATTTGACTCGGTTTCAGAGGCTGTCGCTAAAACTGGTGCTAATTGTTCTGTGATTTTTGTGCCTCCTTATCTATGTCTAGATGCGGCTCTTGAAGCTATTGATGCTGGTTTGCCTTTGATTTCGGTGATCACCGAAGGTCTACCACCTCAAGACGCGGTAAAACTACATGCCGCCGCTAAGCTAAAAGGCACTCTGGTAAACGGTCCTAACTGTCCTGGAATTATAACTCCTGGCGAATGTTTGATCGGTATCCACCCAGGATCAATTTATATGCCAGGAAGAGTGGGATTGATTTCACGCTCTGGTACTTTGACTTACGAAATCGGTCTTGGCTTGAAACAGTCTGGGATAGGCATTTCGACTGCTGTCGGTATTGGCGGAGATCCAATTATCGGAATCGATCAAATCGTTTCACTAGATCTTTTTGAAAAAGATAAAGATACTGACTTGATAATTTTAGTTGGAGAAATCGGTGGTACAGCTGAAGAAGATGCTGCAGACTACATAAAAGCTAATATCAAAAAACCGGTTATCGGTTATATCGCTGGACGTACTGCTCCTGCTGGTAAGCGTATGGGACATGCTGGTGCGATTATTTCTGGCAATAAGGGAACTGCAGAATCTAAGACAAAAGCCTTTACTAATGCTGGCGTTAAAGTAGCGATGACACCAAGTGAAATCGTAGAGCTGGTTAAAGCTCATGTCCCTGCTACAGTCTAGGCTAGCTAATTATATGAGAGTCCCAATTTTTGCTTTAGATGATTCCCTAAGTAGTGGCGAATATCCTATCGCTGACCATGTGAATTTGACGGGCTCTCCTATAAAAGATTTGGGTTTTATACCTGTTACAGATTTGTATTCTCATAAATCTGACAGCACCGCTATTCAGGTCGCTTGCATTAAGCACGGCACTGAGCCTAGTGGTCGCGAAGCTGAATATTTAGTGTCGCAGGATATAAA
>JBEAYS010000110.1:0-4618 GCA_041170505.1 Cyanobacteriota bacterium | reverse complement strand
GCTTTATTTTTATCAAGGCGAGCATTTAAGTACTGAACTTGGTTCAAGTTTTTTTAAGAGCTTGGTTTCTAAGCTAAAAAATCAAGAGCCCAATTTACAAGTATTTGCTATTTCTAATTATGATATAACTCACGAAACATCTAATCATGAACTATTAAGCTCAAAAGCTTTATATGGGCATGAAAATAACCTTCCTAGAATTAAATTAATAAGATCTCAAAAAAATATTCCGGCTGTTGAAGTTGAGGGGATTATATCTTTCGGAGCTTTAGAAGATCATCGAGCGGTTATTGCTGCTGGTAAAGGAGATGAATTTAATAATTTTTTACTAGGAAAAGTTCAAGAAGAACTTAATTCAGGGTCTAAAAAAATACTCATAAAAACCAGTTCGCGAGAGCAGATAAATAAACTTGCCGAGCTTGCTAAATTAAGAAATCTAAATATCGGTTTTTATAACAGCCGTAAAACCACACCTTCAAATAGTGTTAATAATGGTATAGAAAAAACATATGATAATCCTTACGAGCTCATAAAAGCCTGGGGCACGGATTTTGATGTTTTGGTTCATTGTCAAAAATTTGATGGAATGGAAATACCAGCTGATTGTTTGTTCATAGCTGATACTACAGATTCAGATTATGAATTAGCAAAAATTATCGCTCCTGTTTTTACATTAGACGACTCAAGAAAACCAAAAAAAATATATTACCTTCACGGTGAGCATAATGATTTTCAAGCAAGATTAGAGAGAATCCAAAGTCATAACCGGCATAGAATTTCTGGTGGTATGTCCTCACCTCGCTCTAATGAAGGTTCTCCAATACTTGCAAGTCCTGACATTGTCGAAAATGGAGAATCAAAACATCTACCCGCTTTAGGTTTATTCTGGAATATTTTTAATAAACCTAATATTGATTTCAAGAATTTGGCGTCTAGTTTTTTAAACCATAATAAGCTTTCTTTTGAAGATTTTGATCCAGATAGTCTTGCTGAAAACATTCAGCTTGGTTATAAAAAAAACTTTTTTACCCAGGAAATAAATTTAGTAGATATTTACAGATATGCTTTTACTTACTTCGGTAAATCAAAAGATTTATCAAATGCCATCTCAACTTATCCTTCTTTATTAGGGATTAGGAGTCCTCAGGAAGCTAGTGATAGAGTTCTATCTGTTTATAAACCTATTTATAAAGAACTCCAATCCTCATCAGTATTGAATGAATTTAATAATACCGGTAAACAACAAGGTGAAACAGTTTGGCGTTTAAACTCTAGTATTATTGCAGAATTTTTGTTTACTCAAGCTCCTCAATATCTGACTCAGCAAGATTTTTACGCTCCAGATAAAAAATACGATCAGGTCTTAGCTGAAGTTATTTCTGTTTTGATGGGTGTTAAAAGAGATTTCGACCAAGATTCTCCTCTAGCAACCTTAAAACTGGATTTCCAAAAATTTCTTAATCAAAAAAGATTAGCTCTTGAAGCTAAAACGAAAAAAAACTCATTAGATATGACTAAAAAAGAATGTCAAGAATTTGTTGAAGATTTTCTTCTAGAATATTACTCTAATCAAGGTTTAGAGGATATTGATGAATCCAAAATTTCAATTTTAACTGATGCATTTTATGGTCTTCAAAAAATTTCAGATGACGAAGATTTAAATGCAATATTCTACACTTATGTAATTGATAAAAAACCAGAATTCAAATCTCATATTCTATTAGCTTCAATTCTTCCTCCAAAAACTGATGATGATAATAAATTCTTAATTAACTCTTTAATGTCTGATTTCCCTGAGGATTTAGTAACGTTATTTAGTACCAAGAAAAAAAATCTTAATGATGAGTTCCAAAAATTTTTACTAAATAAATATCCAAATAAATCAGGCTCGCGAGAATCAATCGAAACATTTATAAGAGGCTTTGATGATTTAAATTCACCAAAAATAAGAGAGTTTTTAAAATTTGTTTTTGGTGAAATAAGTCCTGAGATTTACGAAGCTCTAAAATTTAACTTAGAGTTTGAGAATCCAGATGAAAAAATTGAATTTTTAAAATATAAACTAAAAAAATCTATAATAATTGAAAATAATGTTATTAGGACAGAATATCTTGATTTAACTAGAATTTTGACAGAGGCTAAGATTAATGAAGATGAAGTTATTTCTAAATTTAATAACAGTGTGGTATTAAGTAAATCTGACGATGGAACTATTAATCTCTCTTCGATTGAAGTTGTTATAAATCCTGGTAGTATTGATCACCCCTTTTTTAATTATATAAAACCAGAATTGGTTTTAGCTTTACTTTTAAAACAAATTTACCCGGACCAAGAGAAAAATTTTTTGCGCATCTTGGAGCTCAATGAAGAGAACAAAACTTTAATCGTAAAATTTGTTAAATCTTACACACCTAAGTATTATCTTGTAGATACTGTCATAAGCAAACCTCTACTAAATTTTGACAGTGGAAAATTGACTATAAAACAATTTAATAACAATGATGCAGTTAAAGAACAATTGTCCAATACGATGTTTTATGAATTAAAAATTCTACCGTTTTTACTGTACGATGACGAGCGAAGAGAAATTCTTTTGAATAAAATTGAAAATCTTAATTCTTCTATTCGTGAGAAATTGAATACAAAATTGCTAAGTCCCCTAGAATTGATTTTAATGCATACTTATATGACTTTTAATAAGGATGAAACACCTAGAGAATTTCTTAAAAATTTTTTTGATGAATTGTTATCTGACACCGACGGCATAAAAATAAGATCATTAAATTCCAATATTCATCAACTAACAGTTGCTATGAGATTACGCGGCATTTCTAAAAGTTAATATGAGACTCCGCGGCATTATTTCCTATTGAAAACTTTAAGAATTAGAATAGGCTCTGGCCAATGTAAGAGTTCTGTGTTTTAATTCTTTGGATTTGGTAGCGACCCAACTAAGTTTCAATAATCTTTTACAAGCCTTCATAGAGTCAGTATCTGCAATTCCTGATCCTTAATATTTTTGTTAGGCGGATTCCGCTTCAAAACTTCGTTTTTCAGCGAATCCTTAAGGAATTTCTACTGAAAAGAACCGTGTAAAATCAAAAAATTTTGATTTCTATTTAGATTATATTGACTAACACTAATTTTCTTGTAATTACTCTATGATAACTATAAAACCACCCAAATGCTAAAATAAGTATCTCGTCTATGCTTATTGCGCCGCGCTTCCAGCGCCCACCCCAATATAACCTAAATATTTGGACTTCTGTGCAACGGCGCTTTTATGACCCGAGCTCGCCTGTTAAATTCCTGCGCGATCATTTAACTCCGAGCATTAATTATTTATCGGTGTTCCTAAACTCACTTGCCGTGCTTGACCCCACCAATAAATTTTTTAGTCTTGAAACTAATAAAACCATAGATAAAATTTCCAGTAAATTTTCTCAATTCATGATCCCGCTCAGCTATTGCTGGAGCGGTATTGAGGCTCTGATGTCTAATAAAGCAATAGAAGCTGTGATGAGATTTCTGCCGGCTTCGACATTTTTTGTGATGCCTTTTTTTAATTTTAATTTTGCAAACGGCTTTTCTTCCGGTTGTAATAATCTCATAGACTTAATTTCAGCGCGTCTCGGATCGCGCCAAAACACCAGTTCTCTGCGGGCTAATGTCACTTCTGTATTACCTGAACTAAAAAACATCGCTCGGGATTTTCTTACTAAGATCCAGCCACTGAGCGGCTCGCGCGAGACTCTTGCTGACCAGGTTGCTACTCTTGGTACGATTTTTGGGAACTTGGGCGGGATATTATTTGCGCGCCAGGAGCGCGATAGTACTCTTGCTAGGATGTTTGGGTTTTTGAGTAACGCCACAGGTTTTGTTATGGATTTTCGAAACATAATCTCCCGAAATATCCGCAAACAAATAGTCGGTTATTCTTGCGCGCTAGCGTCTATCTCAAATATCCTTACTAGATTTGTTGACCCAAATTTATCTAGAATCCTCAATCATATCTCTATGGTGGCTGACGGTTTTGGCTTAAGTTATTGGGCTCAATCGTCTAAATCCCCTTGAGGGCAATCTAATCTAGCATCCAAAAACACTTTTTAGACTGGCTCAATCTGTCATACGAAACTAACAAAAAAAATTGGGAATAATATTTTTATGGGCAAAAAATTTTTGTTTCTGTTTTTAATTTTAGCTTGCGCTAATTTGCCGGGTTTTGCTGAACCGATTGATGAAATTTTTGAAGATGATTTTCAGCACGAAGAATACAAAAAACTTATTCGTGAAAAAACTCGCGGCATGAAAAACGACGCCAAAGTCATTAAGGATGCGATTTCTGATGATTTTAAATCCAGTACCGAAGAGCTTAGGGTCGAATACAAAAAACTAGAAAAACTCTACGATGAGTTTAATACCGAAATGATCCGCCAGCAAAAAGCTCTCGCTGAGCAAAAAGCCGAGCTTACACGCAAGTTTAAAAAACGCCAAAAAGACCTAGATGATTTAATTCATTCTATGCTTGAGGAGTAGTAGCTTGTGGTAAAAAAGGCTTTAATATATTTTTTAATTGGTTCACAGCATCTGAAGCCGCTTTTTTCATAGACTCTATTTC
>JBEAYS010000109.1:0-3696 GCA_041170505.1 Cyanobacteriota bacterium | reverse complement strand
ATCCATGAATAAGGTTACGACATTAAGTAGTTCACATACCAAAAGCATATTATTGATAGGTCCCTCACCTAGATCAAGACCTTTGCGGAGCTGATCGGCAAGCAGATCTCCTTGGCTAATAGCTTCTGTTTTATTTGATGGCTCAGTATAATCTTTTTTCATCCAATGTTTGTAGCTTTGCTCCAGTAAAGTATTGGGATATACTTCTTCGATTAAATCAAAATAGAGTTCTATATCTGGATAAAGTTCAGCAAGTTTGTTTTCAAGCTTCTCTACTGGCACGGCAAGCTCAGCTCGAAAAAGAGCCTTAAAGCTTGGAATACTCGATTGCTTGATGAATAAATCTTGGACCTGGACACCATAAAGCTGAGCTAATTTCTGAAGTTCGGTTTCAGTAATTTTTTTGCGTCCAAATTCGATGTCTATAATAGATTTATGTGAGGCAAATCCAAGAGCGGTGGCGGCATCTTTTGAGCTAAGTCCCTTTTTTTTACGGAGCTTATAGAGCTTGTCACCGATTGAATTTTCTTGTTTTTGTGCCATATATAAATCTTTATATAATATTTTATTCCAATATTGTTATATATTATAACAATATAAACTTAAAAATAGGTTAAATATGTTACACTTTTATGTATGGCAAATCATAAAAATCATGGTAAGCAAATATGGATTAGTCCAAGAAATGGTGATTGGGCGGCCCAGATTGCCGGACAAAAGATTGATCTTAAGCGGTTTAGTAATAAGGCTGATGCCGTAAGTTATGGAAAAAATATTGGCAAAGGGCTTGGATTAGAACTCATCCGAGATGGAAACTAAGGATATTCAATTTATCAATGAAGCATCAGCTAATGGTTATGATGGAGAACTATATTTGCTCAAAGGTTTTCAGGATCAACTATTGGAGATCTTAGTTAAATTTTCACCAAGTAATTTTACGAATGATAATGGTATAGTGCCACATAGATTTACTTTTGCAATAATTGATTCTGATTATGCAGTTTATGGCATTAATTGCTTAAGCGCAATAAATAAAGCTAATGGAATTAAAGTTAAGGTAAATGTAAACTAGATGATACTTTTTGTGGGAAATATCATAGCCCAAATTGCGATATCGGTTATTGGTGGCGTAGCTAGTGCAATTGTGACGTCTAAGTTTATCAATGAAAGTAATCAGAAAAAAGTATATGCCAGATTAATTTCAGATCTCAAGAAAAAATTGAGTTTTTTGTACGCTGATTTGAACAAGCACCATTGTCGGTATGTTGAAGAGGAGAAGAGTTGGAAGTCGAACCCTAATCAAGGCATTAATCCTAGTTCAGCGCTAGAGAAGCCTTATTTAAATTTAGATCTAGAATCTATTGACGAATCTATAATCGGTCTTTCTGAATTTGATAATTCAGATGAAATTATGGATATTGCCAGGAGGACTTCTGCATATCTATATGAAGTATATAATTCATTCGTATATGGTGTTGATAACAATCGATCAAGGCATTATTACTTTCAAAAAAGAAACGATGAAATAGTCCCAGACCGTAATCAAAATTTACTTGATGCATGTATGGAGTTGATTTCTAAGATCTAACTACCACCCCCTCATTGCCTCCAAAACCTCATCTTGACTGGTTTGGCAATAGCTTCTAGTAGTCGTTATATCAGCATGTCCGCAAGCTATTTGCAAGTGCACCAATTGTCGTCCATTGTTGACGTTAATCGTTACAAAAGCCCTGCGCAGAGCATGTGGAGTGAAGTGAAAATCAAAATGCTGAGAGACTCGTTCGATTTTCTGGTGAACAGTGTTTGCGTTCATTGGAGTGCCGATAGCACTGATGAAGAATTTAATGCCACTAAACTTTTCAAGTCTTACTTGTAAATATCTTTCTAAGATACCCATAAGCTCACTACAAATACCAACTTTACGATTTTTTCGTCCCTTGCCCTGAATCACGCTAATAATGCCAGACTCAAGATCAACATCATTCAAATTAAGGTTTGCAACTTCAGAAGCTCGCAAGCCGGTCCTAGCTATAAACAGAATTAGAGTTTTAGAAAGTAATCGATTATAGTAACCACCAAGATTAGAGCTATCTAAATGCGCAATCACTTGTTGTAATTCGTCTTCATTAATGCATGGTCGCTTAGCTGGTAAATACCTTCTAGGTCTAAGTTTTTTGATCTCTTCACGGGACTCATTCGTGAATAAATCCTTCTCGATGAGGTACTTGGTAAGGCTCATCAAAGAAGAAAAGACATTTGCTCTGGTGCTGTATTTATCGACAGGTATCTTGCCTAGTACATAACGAAAATTATTTATTGAAATTATTGGCAGGCTTGGTCTTGGCGGTAGTAGATTCAAGTAATAATTGAAATAGTAATCATAAATCTCTATCATTCTTGGACTAACAGGCTTGCCGCTAAGTTTTCCGGTTTTTACCCAATCTAGCCATTCGGGCACCCACTGATCTTTTATCTCATTTTTGCCAAGATCTCTGGATTTGCTAGTAAGTTTCGATATATGGGCTCTAGCTACCCCGCTAAAGTGTCTGCGCTTCCAGTCTTGGTATTTGCTTAAATCTATTGTATGGATAGCCCTAGACCCCCACATCTCAGTTTCGCAGGGTAAAAAGCCCTCACTTATGTATTTGATTACTGTGCGCTTGGCTAGGTCTAAATCTCTGGCAATATCCTTGACGTAATATTTACTCATTTGATTTCCTTTTAGGAAATCTGAGGAATTTGCGGAATGAATTAAAACGCTGTCTGGGAGCTAATTTTGGCTTGGTGCTTCAACGATGCTTCATGAAACTGCGACTCATAATCGATTGGTGATTTTTTTATATCGCCCCGGCTTGCGCCGGTGCTCGTCAAGTCACACCGGGAGCACCACTTAAAGGAAAACAAAGAAAATAATTGACTGAGAAATTCAAGCAAAGTTGTATTTGCTGATAGAATCTATCTTCTTAACTATAGATAAGGTAGATACCGCAATTTTTCACGAATAAAACCTATACAAGCTAAAATATTAGTATAGGCATGTACGTAACCAAACAAAAAATAAATATGTCTTTCACTGTTGGCTCGCTTCTTTCAAGAGAGTCTCTACAATTGCTTGTACTATATGAAAAATATCAAGATTGGACCAAAGCGAAGAAAGAGGCAGTGGAGACCAATATCTTGCAAACCACTAAAGTAAGCAGTTGTCAGCGAATAGTTACAGAACTATATTCAAGGCTAAAACTCCTTAATAAAAAAGAAATAGATTTACTCACTAATGGCTCAAGCATAGACCAGTTACTTATCCTATGGCTTGCCCTCTGCCGTAAATATCAATTTATCTATACTTTTGCAGCAGAAGTTTTAAGAAATAAGCTTATCAAGTTTGATTTTCAGCTAGTAGACTCTGATTTCGACTTGTTTTTTGCTTCTCGAGAGTTAATCTATCCTGAACTAGAAAGTATATCAGAAAAGCAAAGAATCAGATTAAGACAGGTTCTGTTTCGCTCAATCAAAGAGGCGAAAATTGTAGACAAGAACAAACAAATAAAACAATTCATAGCAAGTAAAGAATTAATTGAAGCTATAAACAAAAATGATTTGGTTATCTATCCTCTAATCAATTAGAATTAATTACTGCATGGGTCGGATAATTGAAAAAAACAGAGAAACTCGCTTCAAAGATTTATTAAAAGTAAC
>JBEAYS010000108.1:0-14943 GCA_041170505.1 Cyanobacteriota bacterium | reverse complement strand
TAATATCACTGGCTCTTTGATTGAAAAGATCTACTCTAGTAGTATCAGTAACATAATTATAATGAGCATCTTCACCTATAACCCCCGTTTCTGGACTCATCCCTACATTTATAGGGTTGGTTTCCCCCTCCATTTTCATACCAGAACCCAAACCTACAAAACTAACTGTATTTGTCATAACACACATCATATAACAATTATCTTAAAAAATCAATAGCTGATTTCACTTAATTTTTAAAATTATCTTAGCGTTCCTAATTAATCCTAGGCGCTTGGGGCGCAACAGCGATGTTTTAGCGAATTTTATTTGAAAAATGCGATCTAATAATTCTTCTGTTATCTCTCTAGAGTTATCAATTAGCTTATTAATCTGTTTAAGGCTTGAATGGTCTAAGAAGCGGTGTTCTTGAAGCTTTGCTTTTAGTGTTTTTAAATTGGGGTGTGTGTTTATGTCTAAATCAATCACTTCTTGCATGTTAAGCCAATGCCCAAACCCGCTCTCCGGGCGGAACTCACTAAAAGTACTCGGGATAGATTTTTTGTTATAAGGGCAAATCACCTGACACAAGTCACACCCAAAAAACCACTCACCAAATTTATCACTAAGTTCTTTTGGAATTTCGCCGCGGTTTTCGATGGTGTGATAACTAATACATTTTCTGCTATCTAGTTGGTATTCTTCTGGCAGAGCTTGAGTGGGGCAGATATCCATACAGCGCGTGCACCCGCCGCAAGTAATAGACCCCTTGTCAGCCAGCGCGCTATCTGGCTCTATCAGCGCGTTTGGGCTGATGTCTTCGCCTGCTAAATCTAGATCAGTGATAATCTCGGCGATAAAATTAAAACTTCCATTTTGCCGCGAGATTAGTAGCGAGTTTCTACCGCGAAACCCAAGCCCCGCTTTTTTGGCAAAAGATTTTTCTAAAAGAGGTACAGCATCGCTAAAAAATCTTGATTTACTAAAAATTTCTTTTAGTTCCGGGTGGTTTATCAGCTCAGAGATTTTAGCGCGCAGGACTTTGTGGTAATCGAGCCCCACGGCGTAAGCGGCGATGCGACCGTGCTGGTTAGAGGGTCTGGGCGGGCAGGGGCTGTAGTAATTGGCGCTGAGCATGATTATGGTCTTAGCGTTTTCAAGCAAATACTCAGGGCGCGCGTTTATGGGATTGTCTTTTAGCAGATAGTTCATATCTGCCGCGTAGCCTTTTGAACGCCAGGCTAAAAATTTTTTTTCTGATTCAATAAGAGGCTTAGCTGAAATAAAGCTAATATCATTAAAGCCAATTTCTTTAGCTAGCTTGGTGATGAGTTCTTTCACAAGATTTAATCAAACAACCCTGAAACAGAATCGCCAGTGTAGATACGGCGAATTGCTTCTGCTAAAAACGGAGCGATAGAAACTTGCTTGATTTTTTTGGATTGGATCCAAATCGGAGCAAGCGGAATAGAATTAGTGATGATCAGCTCTTCGATAGGTGAAGCTTCTACTCTTTCGTAAGCCGGACCAGAAAGCACTCCATGACTTGAAAGCGCGTAAATTTTTTGTGCGCCTTTGTCTTTTAGTAGCTGAGCGGCTTTGCACATAGTGCCGGCTGTATCAATCAAATCATCCACTAGAATCGCTGTTTTACCATTAACATCACCGATTACATTCATCACCTCGACGACGTTTTGCTGGTCGTGCATCCGGCGTTTATCGACAATAGCGATCGGCGCATCCCCAAGGCGTTTGGCGTAAGCGCGGGCGCGAGCCACTCCGCCTACATCTGGTGAAACGATAACAAGATTCTCACAGCCAATAAATCTTTTTACATAGTCGATTAGTACCGGCGCGGCATGAACATGATCGATTAAGCAATCAAAAAATCCGATAATCTGCTCAGAATGGAGATCCAAGCAAAGCACTCTATCAGCGCCCGCCTCAGCAATTAGCTTGGCGACTAGCTTGCTGGTGATTGGCTCTCTGCCAGCGGCTTTGCGGTCTTGACGCGCGTATCCAAAATACGGCATAACCACATTTATGGTCTTAGCTGAAGCGCGTTTGAGAGCATCGATAATAATTAAAAGTTCGATCAGGTTTTCATTAACGGGCATGTGAGTGGGCTGTACCAAAAACACTTCACAGCCTCTAACGCTCTCCTGGATTTGAACATAAAGCTCACCATCTGCAAATGGTTTTATATTTAATTTGCCCAGTTCAAGCCCGAGCTCTTTTGCTATCTCCATCCCCAAAAGTGGATTAGCTCGGCCAGAAAAAATTTTTATTTGTTTTTGCTCTTGTTCTAGATTTTTTAGTTTTTCGGGCAAGCCTAGTACATCATCCATTTTTCTTGACATAATATGTATATCTTATTATAACATTTCGGGTGAAAAAAGCTAAAAAAAGTGGCATAATATAGGTATGTGCCCTAATTGTGTGCTTAATCAAGCGGGTGCCTGGCCTTGGATGGGACCAGGGCTGATTTGTCTGTTATTTATGGTATTTGCCGGGTATTTTATGCTTAGAGCCAAGCAAGACGGAGAGTTTAAGGGTGACGAGGAAGACCCTAAATACTCGGTTTTTGATGAATCATAAAAATAATTTTTTGAATAAGAAAAACAAGATAATCTGAAATTTATTCTTTTGATTTGTTTATACTTATAATTGTGCAATTTAATTTGACACAACTCGTTGATATTTGCAGTAATAGCTCATTTGCGACTTCTGCTTTGCCACCACCGCGTGATTCCAAATCTATCACAATAACAGCAGAATCTACAAACAATGATTAAAAAACAGTCCTTGCCTGAAGAGTTCCTTAATAGACAATATGATCGCCATGATGTTTGTTTATTTCCTTTATTCGAACCAATTTTTAATACTCTAAAACAGAAGTTTGGTGTTAAAGATCTAACCTTCTTGATTAATGCAAGTCAGGATACTAAAGTAAGCTTATCTGAACTTTTAATCGCACTTTTTAAGGATGTTAACCCATTTAAAAACGTTCCTAATAATTTAAACAATTTTATAAGTAAACTTTATACCAAGTCGTTGCACATTCAAAAATTACCTAAGGATCAATCCAAGATTTTAAAGAAATATTTTTCCAAAGGTGCTTTTAATGAATTTAGAACTAAGCTTGCTTTGTTTTATTTAAAATCTGCAAACATTATAAAAGATTTTGTTCAAGTCCCGAGTGATTCAACATTAGATCATAAGGGTTTTGATTTTTTAATCCAAAAAAAGGGAAACAATGGATCAGATAGTATTATGGCTCTTCAGGTTAAATCCTCTGATCATTCTGTAAACAAATTTAATGGTGAGAAAAAATCTAAGAGTGAAAAATTTTCAAGAAAACACGAAAAGAGAGTAAGATCACACTCCCTTCATAATAGCCACGGTTCAAATTATTACAAGCCTTCTAAAACTTTAAAAACAGGAATACTCTGCATTAATGCCGGCAAAAAGTCTCTTCCAGATATTGCTAATCAAATTAAATCAGCGATCGAGAGCCCAAATACTAGAAGCATCCCCGTATCAGCGTTCTCTGAAGACACCTCCCAATGGCTTGATACTTTGATTCAAACTTTCCCCAAAAAAACTACCCAAGCAGGATAGAAATATCCACATTATTAGATTGTGTAAACACTGACCCGACCGAGATATAATCTACTCCGGTTTTTGCGTAGTCAATAATATTAGTTTTGTTTATTCCGCCGCTAGCTTCTATCATAATTTCGGGGCGAGCTTGGCGAATCTGGCTGAGTATGGGTCTTATAGCATCAGGGCTAAAATTATCCAGCATGACGATATCAATTTTTTCTTTTAAGATTTCACCGAGCTTAGATAAATTATCGCTATTAATTTCTATTTCTATTTTTATTTCACTGAGATTTTTTTCAGCAAGCTTAGTTCTCATGGCGCGCACGCTGGTTATTAGATCTAGCCCCAAGACTGCTAGATGATTTTCTTTTAGCATAATCATGGAGCTCAAGCTGGCTCTATGATTGGTTCCGCCGCCTGCTCTAAAAGCTTCTTTTTCAAGGGCTCTCAGACCGGGCATGGTTTTGCGGGTATCAAGAAGTTTTACCGGGAAATCTTTTATTAGATCATTTAGTTTTTTGGTTGCGTTTGCTATCCCGCTGAGTCTTTGTAGAAAATTAAGTATAGTCCGTTCCGCTCCTAGAGCCAGAATGGCACTAGAATTGATGGTAAATAAAATATCTCCAGATTTAAACTCCGCTCCATCTTTTACCAGCACTTGAACCTCAGCGCGCTCAATGGGCTCTAACTGAAACTCGCTTAGCAAAAGCTCTTGGTAGCTATCTAAGATTTTTTGGACTAAATGCCCGCAAGCCATTACCCCATCAGCTTTAGCGATAAGGCGCGCGGAGATTTTTTTTTGAAAATCAGGTATTAATAATGACGAAAGATCGCCATTGGGCTTGAGGTCTTCAAGCAGTGCTAATTTAATAATTTCTTCACACATTTGCCGCTAAGCCCTCCTCAAAAGCCGTCTGCAGGACTTTACTAATTGCTATAATAGCTCTTCGAGAAATACTATGGCTAAAAAAATTACTGGTTATATCAATTTACAACTTGAAGCAGGCAAGGCTAATCCAGCTCCTCCTGTTGGCCCGGCGCTTGGTCAGCATGGTGTAAATATTATGGAGTTTTGTAAGCAGTATAACGAAGCTACAAAAGACAAGATGGGTTTTGTAATCCCTGTTTTGATAAGTGTTTATGAAGATAGATCTTTTACTTTTATTCTAAAAGAGCCTCCGGCTTCTGTTTTGATCAAGAAAAAGCTTAATATTCCTAAGGGTTCTGCTGTGCCGCACATGAATAAAGTAGGCACAATAAACGATAAGCAATTAGAAGAAGTTGCTGGTCAAAAAATGCCAGACTTGAATGCTAATGATATTCAAGCGGCTAAAAAAATTATTGCGGGTACCGCAAGAAGTATGGGTGTTGTAGTAGCCGCTTAGGTTACCGCGACAAAAGAAGTTCGCCCGAACTACTTAAAAACAAAAACAAGGTAGGAGAACAAAAAATGTCAAAACTAACAAAAAAACAAAAGAAAATCCAGGAGCTAAAGGCTTCTTTACCAGCTTCTAAGCTAGATGCTAAGCAAGCTTTAGAAGTCCTCAAAAAATTTGCTGAAGAAAACGGCTCCAAAAAATACGACCAAACTGTCGAGCTTGCTGTTCAGCTAGGGATCGACACTAAGGCTAATGATCAGCAAGTAAGAGCTTCTGTTTCTTTGCCTGCTGGTACTGGTAAGACTGTTAGAGTCGCTGTTGTTACAAAAGGTGAAAAAGTTTATGAAGCTAAATCAGCAGGTGCTATAAAAGCTGGTACTGAAGATCTTGTAAAAGAGATTGAAGGTGGTTGGATGGAATTTGATGTGCTTGTCGCTTCGCCAGATTGTATGCCTTTGCTTGGTAAACTTGGTAGAGTTCTTGGTCCTCGCGGTCTTATGCCTAACCCAAAAGACGGTACTGTTACAGCTGACGTTGCGAAGGCAGTAAAAGATTTGCAAGCTGGTAAAGTAAGCTTTAGAGCAGAAAAAACTGGCGCTGTTGTGCATATGCCTATCGGCAAAGCGAGCTTTGCGGTGGAAGATCTTCTTAAAAACCTTCAAGCGGCTATTCAAGAGATCCAAAAAAACAAACCTAGTTCATCTAAGGGTGTTTACCTAAAGTCTATAGCTATTAGTACTACTCAAGGTCCTGGCCTTGAAATTAGCGCTGATACTCTTTTAGCGGCTTAATACTTTTTGTTAAGCGAATCCTTAACTATAAATATCTCAGCAGGTATTTACTTATTCTAGTTGTATTGCTATAATTTTTTATAGTGTTGAAAAAGCACTAAATAAATCCAATGGTTACGGACTTATTAAAAAAAATAACAGGCAAAACTCCTACCGTTTCTAAGCCTGAAAATACAAGCGCAAGCCCTTCTGTTACTAAGCCTCAATCTGTAGGCCCGGTTAATAGCGACAATAAAGCTAATAAAGTAACGGAGCTAAACGCTAAGCAAGCAGTTCCCGATCCGGCCGCTACCTATAAAGGCGATCCTGATAATCAAGTAATAGTTTTTGATATGGATGAAACCCTTATCGCTGGCGATAAAACACCGCTAAAAGGTGAGCTTGCTAAAAAAGTAAATGGTATGGGGGATAGGGAAATCTCCACCATTAAAAAAGGCGATCCAATAAATAAATTACCTTTTGATATTAATTATGTGCTCAGACCCGGTGTTCAAGAGGCTTTGGAGTATTTGACGTCAAGAGGTTATAAAATAATTGTTTCTACTCGTAACTATCAAGAGTATGGAGAAGCTATTTGCAAGCATAATCCTATTTTGTCTAAGCATGTCAGCGGAGTGCTTGGGCGTGAGGATTTGACTGTCGCTGAGAATAAAGACTTTAAGAAATATCCTAATCACCCAGATCATTTTGGGTTTTTTGGAAGGGTTAAAAATGCTTTTCTAAATTACTGTATCCACGGCCCTAAGCATCTTTGGTTAAAGTTCAAGTCTATATTTAACGGTCATAATATTCGCTGGAGTCCGCCTAATGGTGCGCTTGGCAAGTATCCTCCTAATATGATTGAGCTTTTAAAACTTCGCGGTAATAATAAGCTGAATGGCTTTCGTCCACCAAGAATTCTTGTCGATAACAAGGCAAGCCGCTCGCTAAAAGACGCTACTAAATCAGGTGATTTCGCTGTTATCAATCCAGATGTCGATGGTAAGGGAATCGGCAGACCACAAGATTTTCATGCAGATTCAAAAACCTTAAAAACAAAAATTAAAGATCCAGAAACAGGTGAAGAAAAAGAAGTTTATCTCTGGGTTAAAAATGTTATTGAAGGTATAGAACGCGGATGGAAAGGGCAATTTAAGCACACCACAGGTAAAGAGCCTAGTATAATCTAAGTGATTTAGAATCTAGAATATACCCAGTGTCTAAATCTTCTATTTTAAGAGGAATATAAATATTTTTCTTCTCTATTTCAGGAAACACAGTAAGAAAATTTTGATAAGAAGATAATTTGATTCTTACGGTGTATAATCGTTTGTGAAAACTTATTTCTTCATTCGGTAAAAATTTTACTAATTCAGGGTATTCAGTGCTCAATTTGAGATTTATACTTTGAGTGGGATTTAAATTAATTAAACCAAGTTTTATAATTCGAGTTTTTGTATCTCTAAGCCTAATTGATTTTGAAAAATCTAGATTGCTTGTTTTGAAACTTGCTAAATCTAAATTAAAATTTATATTAGTGATTGAACCAGCACTGACATTAATAGTAAAGGCTTGTTCAATCCCAGTATCTAAATCTTCAGATTCTAAGACTTTTACACCTTCACCCATATAAAAACTTTCGTTTAGTTTTTTAGAACTAATTGGATCATGAAATCCTATCGAAGATCCACCTATAAAATTTATATTGATGGGCTCTGCTTTGATTATGTAATTGCCAGGTATTAAATGAGGCAAAGTAAAATTTCCATTTCTTGCTCCATCGACATCACTTGGACAGGCTACAGCTCTAGCACGGGGATTATCATCATCTATTAAATATGCAACAACATTGGCACCTTGAACGCCAGATCCGAATTGCTTAAGATTACCTTTGATAGTTCCGAATAATAAATCTTCATCCCCTTTGGGATAACCTAGTCTTACTGCTGAAATATCATCTTGCTTAAGTTGAGTATTAGGTTTTGTAGAAACAGGAAACATGACAGGTGAGTCATTTAATTCATTGAGATTGATCTCACCTGATAAAAACTTTATATAATCATCGTTATTTCCACTTTGAGTATGATCAAGTCCAAACATATGTCCAAATTCATGTAAGATTGTGGATTGAAATGTACTTACGATGGTATCTCTATCTTCTCCGGTATTTTTTCCATCAAATAAGAAACCATTAAAAACAGATTGAGATTCTATAATTCCCTCAGCAAGATTATTCTGTATTTTATAAAAAGTAGCTCCTGCAAAACCCAGAATATGATCTTTTGAACCCTTACCATAAAGATCATTAATCAAAGAACCAGTTTGATCCCAAATTACAGGGCTATAACCCAAAGGCTCTGTATTATTTAAGTAAAAATCATAATTACTATCATCTACATCTTCTTCAATAAACCCGTCATCTTCTGATTGAAAATCAATACCAGATTCTGCTTCCCAAATGCCTAAAATATTATCAGCAAAATTTTTAGCATCAAGTTCATTAATTTCTCCAATCCCTCCTCTATCGACTTTGTATTTCATGACATTATTGTTTGTCGAGTAAGTAGCAAAAAGAATATTTCTTGGCTCACAATTCTTAATGCTCTTGTTAATATTTTTACAAATCGGAATAAGGCTTGCAGACCTTGTGGGTAATGGCAAACAGGCCATTAGTGATATAACAATAAATCTAAAAAACAAATTCATTTAAGGGTCTTTTTAATTAGTCTGGATTTAGCGTCTCCATAAGTGACAGTAAGTCCGTAAAGATCACCACTACTTTCTTCTAATACTAAAACTTCTTTTTTGGAAAAGCTTATATCCTTGATTTTAAAACCTTTTGCTAAATAATCTCCAATTCCATATTCAGAATTGTTTACATATAAATCACCAGCTCGCTTATTAATAGATTTTTTTATTAATGCTCTCGGTTTGCCTTTTATGGTAAAAATACTACTTACATAAAATTCATCAGTATCTGGTCTGAGATTATCATGGACAAGTTCGTAAAATTCATCTTTATCAAGAGGTTTATTTGGTAGAGTTTGAACCCTAGTATTTTCCATATCATCAGGACTAATAATAGTCTTTTCAGCAAAAGCCCGAGATGTAAAAGCTCCTGAAGCAACAAGGATTAAAATTGCAATAAAGAAATTTTTAATTAGGGTCATAACTATATCCTAACAATATATTATTCCCAAAAATTTTGTTTTTTAATCACGAGAGTTATTAAGGATCCACTGAAAAATTCGACGAAGTCGAATTTTCAACCTTAAGCCAAGAAGGGATCTTGACTCAGGGAGTGGATCCTTAATGTTTTTTGTTAAGTGTATTCCGCCTAAAAACTTCGTTATCCAGCTAATCCCTAAGGGGAATTGTAAAAATAATACGCGTGCCTTTGGTCTTATTTTTCTCAGCCCAGATCATACCGCCGTGAGCTTTTATGATTTCTTTGGTGATCCAAAGTCCAAGTCCAGTGCCGTTTATGTATTTAGTCTGCACGCAATTCACTCTAAAAAATTTTTCAAAAATATTTTCTAAATTTTCTTTTTCGATACCGATACCTTGGTCGATGATTTTTACTTCAATTTGATCTTTCAGTTGATTGAGAGTGCAGATAATTTCTTCTTGGTCAAAAGAATATTTTATAGCGTTACTAAAAAGATTTATAAACACTCTAAGTAAAGCATCGCTATCTACATAAATAGATTCTAGGTTAGGATCTTTTTCGATTATGAGTTTATGTTTTTTATTTAGCGAAGCTAGTTGTTGCCAAGCCCGCTCGGCAAGCCAGTCTAGCTCAGTTTCTTCCTTGCTTGCAAACTGTAAAATGCCATTTACTTCAAGTCTTGATAGATCAAGAAAATTAGCAATTAAATTAGCAAGTCTCAAGGATGATTCATAAATTTCTTTTAGGTATGATTTACTGGTGTGAGTGTCGAAGTCTTTATTTAAAAGTAATTCAGCAAAGCCGATAATATTAGCCATAGGAGTTCTGAGCTCATGAGATATAGTGCTAATTAATTCTGTTTTTTGCTGATCGTCTAGTAAAAGCTTTTCATTATTGGTTTTTAGGTCATTAAAAATTTGGTTTTGTTTAATGGCGGTGCCTAGTATAGTACAAAAAATTTTTAGTTGTTCTAACTCGATTTCGCTAAGAGGATTTAGGCAGGTGAATCCTAAGCCAGCAAGATTTTGATTTAGAATTTTAATTGGTAAAATTGTTAAATCTCGGATTTGAGATTTTTTGCCTTGATCGATTGCTGATAAAATTTCTTGTTCTTGAGATTTATTTAGTTCGATTAAATCATTTGATTTAAGAATTAGATTATCGCCACCGTGAAACGCCAAAAAACAAGTTTTAAGTTCAAAAAGCTCAGTAATTAAAGATAAAAACCCCAAAATATCATTATCTAGATCAGCACTTGAGCACATCTTATCTAAAAGAGCCAAGAGATCTTGGGTTTTATCTGAATTGGTGGTGTTTTCGGGGCTCACGCTATAGATTTGAAGGATTTGCCTAGTTCCTTGCATTATCATACAATAAAGAGGTCAATTAAAAGATAAAAATCATGGATTGGTTAGTTATAGCAAAAGTTTTATACCCTGAGACTATTTTAATAGTCGGCATTCTCGTTACTTTATTGATGAGTTTGTTTAAAGCTTCCCAAAAGCATGTTGCTGGTGTAAGCGTGGTTTTTTTAGCTTTAAGCTCGGTTGCTTTGCTAAAAGATTTTTTACCCTCTAGCCCGCAGACTATTTTGTTTAATAGTTTTGTTTATGATCCGCTTTCGGTATTTTTTAGATTCATGATTTATTTCGTAACTCTTTTAATAGTGCTTGGTTCTTACCAGTATTTAAGCGAGCTTGAAAGTCCCTCTGAATATTACCCTATTATGCTAACAGCCGCTCTGGGAGGAGCTTTATTAACAGGCGCAAATGATATGCTCTTGCTTTTAGTGGCTCTAGAGACTCTTGGCTTGAGTGCAATTCTTTTAGCTTCCTACGCGCGTTTGAACCGTAAATCTAATGAAAGTGGTATTAAATATTTGATTAGCTCGGCTGTCGCTACAGGAATTTTACTTTTGGGTATGTCGTTTAGTTATGGATTAACCTCAGCGACTAACTTTCAAGAGATAGCATTTAGATTATTCCAGCTTGATACTGTCGGCGCGATTTCTCAATCTGTGATTATTATGATTGTCGCTTGTTTTGTATCTGCGATAGCTTTTAAGCTTGGAGCCGCTCCTTTTCATAATTGGTCGCCTGACGTTTATACTGGCGCTCCGACTACTACCACTCTATTTTTATCAGTAGTTTCTAAGATGGCTGGTTTTGGGCTTGCATTGCGCCTTTTTAGCACAGTGTTCAATAGTGACGTGAGTTCGTATTTGTTTGCCGTTGTTGCAATGCTTTCTATAATTATCGGTAATTATGTCGGCTTGATTCAGATGATTTCTCGCTCATCGCTAAAGCGCTTGCTGGCTTATTCTTCAATAGCGCAAGCCGGTTATATGTGCATGGGTCTTGCTGTTTTGCAAAAAGATAGCTTAGCTGCTCTTGTGATTTATTTAGTAATTTACGCTCTGATGAATTCAGGTGCTTTTCTATGTGCTATTTATATCGAAAAGCAAATTAGCTCCGATTCAATCTATGATTATGCCGGAGCTATAACCAAGCGTCCCTTAATAACAGTTTTATTTGCTCTTTGCTTGATTAATTTAGCTGGCTTGCCTTTTATCCCAGCTGGTTTTATCGCTAAGTTCTTTTTATTTTCGTCAGCTTACGCTTCTGGATTGGTTTTTGGACCGGTGATGGCGATTATTGGTTTAGTAGGTTCTTTAATTGCACTTTATTACTATACTTATCTAATCAAAATCATGGTGGTAGACGCCCCATCTAATGCTATAAAAGCGCTCCCTGAGAAGGCTTGCTGTTTTGATTTGACTAAGATTTCAGCTAGTATTGCTGTTCTTGCTATGGCTGTTGTAGGAATTTTTGGAATGTCTTGCCTGAGCGATATAGCTGGCAAGGTGATCTTAGGTCTGCAATTATAAATGCACATTCAAAGCCCAAAATTAGATATTGGTCCTGACCCTCAAGTAAAAAATATTCTTAAATGGATTCTGGTTTTAAACCTGGTGGTTTTGGTTATAAAAGCTTATATCGGGATTAAAGCTGGCTCCCTGAGCATTATTGGAGATTCTGTTCATTCGGGTATTGATAGTATCAATAATATGATTGCTCTTTTGATGATTAAGCTAGCAAGTGAGCCGCCTGATAAAGAACATCCTTACGGGCACGCTAAATTTGAGACTCTGGGCGCTCTGGCTGTAGTTGCTTTTTTGGCAATTACATCTTTTGAGCTGATTGAAAAATCTATAATTCGTCTTTTAAATCCCAGTGATTTTCCAAAAATTGATTCCATGACAATTTGGCTTTTGGTGCTGACTTTAGTTGTGAATATTTTTGTTTGGCTCTACGAAAAATCAGCGGCTAAAAAGTTTAGAAGTTATTTATTGATGGCTGATGCCGAGCATACCTTCTCTGATATTTTGGTTACTAGTTCGATTTTACTAAGTGTGATTTTTATTGCGCGCGGCTATCTCTGGCTAGATCCTGTGCTGTGCTTGTTTATAGCTTTTGTGATTTTGCGCAGTGGCTGGATAATTTTAAAAGATACTATCCCTATTCTTGTCGATGAAGCTTGGATTCAAGCTGAGGATATTTCAGATTTAGTCTTAAATACCCCTCGAGTAGTGGGTTTCACTCATGTGCGTTCTAGGCGCGGTCGCGATAAAAACTTTATTGAAATGACCGTAAAGTTCGACACAGACTCGCTTTTAGAGGCTCACAGCCTAAGTCATCAGATCGAAGAAAAAATAATCCATAATTTTGGGCACGCTGAGGTTACTATTCATATCGAACCTGGGTAAAATATATTTATAACCTAGTGTTAATCCCCATAGAGGACGATATATATAATTATGTCGCGTTCCAAACGATCAAGTTTGCATCTTTACTTAGATGCTGATCTAAGAGAACTTCCTAACGCCCTTCACGCCATTTCTCTCCAAAGATCAAGAAACTCAGCTCAGGGTCAGCCAGATCCGCCTGTTTTTGCTTACGTAGAAAGAGTTCGCCAAGTGCGAGATCAGCACCGCAAAATAGCCCGAGATGAGCAACCTAGTTATTGTAGGGATTTGGCTCAAGATCATAATTTTAGAATTTTTATTCCCCCTGATAAATATAAAATACAAGGCTCACGTAAAAAGTTTTTATCTCGCTTGGTAAGATTTTGGTCTGGTTTTGAAAATTTATCATCTAGTAGTGGAGTTGAGATTTCTATCTCTAATTATTTATCGATGCTTAACTCTAATTCTAAGCTAACTGAACAAGCACGCCGCAACTTAGCCAAAATCCAGTCCGGCAATGGCAATCAAGGACCGGGTCTTGGACCTACTAACGAGCGTCGGGCGGCTCTTGCCCTGGCTCTTTTAAAAGACCATGCTTTTATTTCTAATTTTCAAGTTTGTTCAGAATCAGGTAAGCCGCTTTTAGTTAAACGTAAATCACCTCTTGAAAAACCTTCTAGACCTGATTATTCTGCTCATGAGGAAGCTATGGCTGTTGATATTCTAGTTCAGCTTGTATCATCTAAGTCCCAAAAAATTTATTTGCCGCTCCAGATCAAATCTTCTGGTTCAGAGGGTTTTGATACAACCCAGCGTTTTTTGAGTTTTACTCTTGAAGAAAAAAACCGTCTAATTCAAGAATTTCCTCAGGCAAAAGATTTATTTATTCAAGATGCTCTCAGGCATGATATTTTTAGGTTAAAGTTTACACGCCGAGTTTTAAAAATGGCCTTAAATGACCGTAAAATCGTCAAAATTAGTAAAAAAGATGTGGAACCAGATATCGCTAATAAAATTTTAACGATGATTGAATATGCCTTAAACACTGGTCACCTATTGGTTTTACCTAAGCCTTATGCTAAATACAGTTATATAGAAAAAGTAATTATGATGATAAAAGCTGGATTCTTAGCTTTTTAAAAATGCTAAAATTATATCCATGAAAATCACAGGCAAGGCTTTGCAAATTTTAAGTTCTAATATAGATACCGACCAAATTATTCCAGCTCGCTATTTAACGGGTATTTCTAAGACTGGCTTGGGAGTGCATCTTTTTGAGGATGTTCCTAATAATCCCTTAGATGCTTTTGATCATGAAAATGCTAAAGTGGTTATCACTCTAGACAATTTTGGCTGCGGCTCTTCTCGCGAGCATGCTGTTTGGGCAATTCAAGATCGCGGTTTTCAAGCTGTTATCGCTGTTAGTTTTGCCAGAATTTTTGAAGAGAATTGTTACAATAATGCTGTAGTCCCTATCAAGCTCACTAGCCAAGAGGTTTTGGAGATAGCCAGCAATGCTAAAAATCATGATATTACCATTGATGTTGATAATCAAGTTTTAAGCTGTGGTGGTAGGGATTATAATTTTGAGCTCGATGAACTCAAAAAAGAATTCATCCTAAAAGGTGGCTTTATGAAATTTCTCGATTCTAAAGTACCTCAAATCAAAGCTTGGCTGGCAAAATAATTTAGCTGACGCATTTTTTCATTAGAGCCATAGTATCTTCTATCTTGAAATTTTCTTCTGTGCTTTGAATAAGGAGATTTTTGATATTTAGTTGAGCACTGATAGCCTTGTCTATAAGAGGGTTTGAGCCTTGTTGGTAAGCTCCTACGTTGATTAGATCTTGAGCTTCTTGATAGCTAGCCATTAATCTTCTAATATCGCCGGCTAGTTGGACATGTTCTTTATCGGTAATTTGAGGCATAACTCTGCTGATAGATTGCAAAACATCAATTGCAGGAAAATGATTTTTGTGTGCCAGATCACGGCTAAGCACAATATGACCATCAAGTACGCCTCTAGCTACGTCACTGACCGGTTCGTTTAGATCATCACCTTCTACAAGAACAGTATAAAGAGCAGTAATACTACCATTAGAACCTGTGCCTGAGCGCTCAAGTAGTCGCGGTAGTAAAGCAAATACACTTGGTGTATAGCCTCGAGTAGCAGGAGGTTCACCCACTGCTAAGCCAATTTCACGCTGAGCTAGAGCTACCCTGGTAACACTATCAAGCATTAATAAAACATTTTTACCTTCTATGTCTCTAAAGTATTCAGCGATAGAATGTGCAAA
>JBEAYS010000107.1:0-4272 GCA_041170505.1 Cyanobacteriota bacterium | reverse complement strand
TCTTTATATAAAATGTATTTAGATTTATATAAAGAGGGTCTGAGACAATATCGAATAAACAGGAATGAATGGCAAGACTCTGAAAAAATGACAGAGCTTAAAGACGCGATCAGTGCTGGTGAGCAGTATTTAAAAACATATCATCAAAATTTTCCAGATACCTTGCTAGGACTTACTGAGCAAGTAAAAGAGATCCAAAATCAAGCTAATGGGCCGTGGAATCCTCAGCTTACTCCAGAGCAATTAAATGCGATTTTAAATTATATCGAACAAAACAAAACAGCTAATCCTGCACTCACAGAGACAGTACGAATTATTCCGGATCAAGGAATCATGATGAATCAATTCGGAATAGAAACATTGTTTCAAGACTCACATGCAAGAAGGAATTCTAGTGCTGTTAGTTTGTTTGAAACGGTTTTAAAGCATCGACATAGCCCTGCAAATGATGCTTGGGCAAGCTTTGCTGTAGAATCTTCAGAGCTTCATGGTTTACCATCGAATCAAGATTTACCTACTGAGATAAATTTCAAACTACTAGAATTAAAAGTTCGTGATCTAAAAGATGAGATGCAAAAAAAAGAGAAATTAGTCCAAAATCTTGAGAGTTTACTAAGATCAAATACAACGCTCGCCCCAAGTAATTATCAAGATCAAATAAAAAATTATGTTTCTTTAAAGCTACTAGAACATATTAAGCAAAAACCTAGTTTTTTAGAGATACTATCTGCAGAACAAGACCCCAAACTTCAAGAGTCATTGATCAAGGAGTTCCTGGATAAAATTTCAGCTGAAACATTCCAAAATTCCGATATAAAACAATTACAAAACATTCCAGCTAATGCGTCACAAGAGCAAATCACAAGCTTCTATAAAATGGCTTTTGATGAAATTCTTAGCCGCTTAGAAAATCGCTAAGTTATTATCAATAATTCTAATTTTTTACTATATATAATCATGACAAGCCCAGGAACGATACCAGCTACTAGAGAAAAAGGTTGGGTAGTAGTCCAAGTAAAACCTTCTAAGGGTGTTGCGACAGAAGCTGATAAACTTATACAAGAAAGATACAAAGTAGGAGACTCTGATCCTAAAGATTCCTTTAGCCCTAGGGGTTGGAGTCCTACCGTAAGTGATTTTTCTTTGGTAACTGGAGCAATTACCCTTGGCACTTTGGGAGTAGATTTTTATAAGGGGAGGTCGCAAGTCTCTGCTCTTCCATTAAACACACCACCTGCAATAACCAGGGAATTAATTGTTATCCCAAAGACAAGATTATCTCCAACTACTCAAGCAGGTTTAAAAAACATATTAACAGCAAATAATCTTTATGAAAAATTTAAATCTGGTCCAAACCCTTTAGCTAAAGGGAATAGACTTAAAACTCTAGGTAGATTTGCTCTCATAGTTAATGCAGGAACATTCGCTGTGAGTCTATACAAGGATCTAACACACGCTGAGGACCTTGACAGAAAATTCGTCGTAGACTTTGATGAAAAGGCCAAAACACTTAATATGACTCTTATTGCAAACAATAGTAGATTAATTTCAATTTCAGGTGATTATAAGGCTCTTAATTTTAGTTTTAGAATAAATCCAAGCGGTGAAATTGAATTAGGTCAATCTGCTAGTCAAAGCGAAGCAAGCACCGAAAAAGAAGCAACAAATCTTGCAATAATTAATTCCGAAAATGCATATAAATCTGAAGGTGCCGTAGAAGCTCTCAATGATATTGTGACATTAGCAAGACAAGATAAAGATGAAGAAGCTTTAAAAGCTTTAAAAAGTTTCCTAGGTCAAGTTAAAGTAGACAATTATAGTGATCCCGACAAACAACTAATTATCGATATGAGAAGTAAACTCGGGTTAGAACCTGCATCTGTAGCTAATGCTACAAGTTCTAGAACTACGGCGGGCCCATCATCCACAAGCACAAGCAATCCAACTGAAGTAGATTTAAGTTTTATTGATGATCTCAGAGCCGGTCCAGTAAGAGACGCTCTTATTCAGGCTCGCGAGGAAGGTTACCTAAACCAATTAGAGAATTTTAAAGAAAAACACAAGAAAGTCAAACACTTAAAAGATATGGCTCAAGTGATAAACAGTAATCTAACTCCCGAGGAACTTACAATACTCGATAATATAACCCTACATTAATAATAATTATCTATAATAATTCTATCAATTAAACTCAAAATTTAACTTTATATAATTACTATGTCACTTGGCGTCAGCACAAATCCAATAAAAACTCCAAAATTTAAAGATGATGACAAAAAGTTCACTTCAGCAATAACCCTCAAACTTCTAAAAGGTGAAGCTCTCAAACCTGCTGAAATTAAAATTTTACAGTCAACCCTAAAAAAAGATAATAATAAGGACCTCACTGCATCTGATATCCAAGAACTCCAACGATACCTAACCATTCAAGGTGATGGCGAAAATGATGATGAGAATAATACCTTTGATTTACGCCCATTTGGTCCAGCTACTTCTCAAACACTGCCCTTAAAAAGACAAAACTTCACTAGTGAATTAGAAGCATTTAACAAAAGAATGGGTGGAGTTTTTGGAAATAATTACCCTGGATCAGATCAAATAGATAAGCTCATAAGGTTATCTCGATTAGCTCAAGAAAAAAAAGATAAATTTCAACCAGCTCTAAAAGCAGAACTAACTGATCGCAAAACCACATCCAACGCCCTTCAAATACTTGCGATGGGTACCTTAGAGAGCTTAGATATTTCTAGTATTGGTAACGCTGGGCAACCCCCAATTACTCTCCCTATCGATAAGAAGATAGATAGACCGATCGGCATGGGTGATACTCATCTAGATTGGATTCAAAACTTAGATAATCTCATGACCTCTGTTACTCCCGCTGACAAAATTAATATTGAACCTCTAAAAAATAAATTGCTAAATCTTGAAGAGCTTCAAGAAAGCGATAAAGAAATTCTTAGATATTTTTTATCACTAAAAAAAATGCCTGTAAATGATAGTGTAGTTGATAATGCTTTTAATTCATTTAACGAGATGATCAATAGGACTCGCTTATTAACACCTGAAGATATCAAGGATATAGAATTAAAAGCTTCATTAATCGCTCATCAAGCGGATATTTCAAATACTGAGATAACTAATTCAGCTGAACTTATGGAAGCTCTCAGACTTCTAAACCAAAACCCACCTAATTATAATCCTAAAAATATAGGTATTAAAGAAGCCGAAAAATTATTTGAAGACCATCTAAAAGATTTAACCGAAAAAGAAAAACCCTTAGTGCTTAGAAACTTACTTAATAAACTTCTTAAACAAGAACAAAATAAGCGCGCCGAGCTAGATGAGAATCATCACTCAAAAATCGACACTGGCAGTCTCTATAGTGAATTCAAAGATCAAGTTTTTACCTTAGAAACTTTTATCAATAAAAGTTCTTTAAGTGAATCTCATCGCCGTGCATTAATCGCTGATATGTGCAAGTACATCAGAGGAGAAGAGCCCTCAACAGAACTTAAAAAAGCATTTGACAAGGATATTAACAAAGCAAAACTAAGAAAAGCTCTTGATTACTTCAATAAAAGCTACGGAGATCCTAATACTAATAGCGGTATTCTTGAACTAATCTGTAATAATGCCAATAACGGGATAGATTTTAATGCTCTAGTTCAACAAAGCCAAAACTTTGATGAGTTAGCTAGCAATCTAAGAGTTAGCATCTTTAAAGCAAAAGCAGCAGGCAGAGATGCTCTTGTGCCTAATAGCTTAGTTCAAAGACCTTCAGCTGAAACAATGTATAGTCTTTCAGATCTTGCAAACCTAAAACAAACTTTTACTACTGATGAAAAAGGTAATAAAAAACCAGTTGATAATTTTGAGATATTTAATCAGTTGAGATTTAACACTAATGAAAAATTCTCAGTACCTAAGAAAGACTCAAATGGCGACTTTAAGCAAGAAGATTGCAAAAATCTTGCTAGGGAAATCAAAAAATCTTCTGAACGGCTTTATGAATTACTTGAGATATTAACTATTGATGACAATAAGGATTTCCAAATCGGTAAACTTATAGCTCTTTGTCTTGAAAATGCCAGTGGTGATAGCAAGGCTGGCATTCCAAATAACGGAAGAAAATTAGCAGAAATTCTCGAGAAACAAATCTCCACGACAATTAAACATATTACCAACTATGAAGGATACGAAGAAGGTAAAACTCAATTCTCTTATTCACAATTAATGAAAACAAGAGAAAAACTAATAGATTTTTCAAAA
>JBEAYS010000106.1:0-16855 GCA_041170505.1 Cyanobacteriota bacterium | reverse complement strand
ATGATTGTCCGCCAATACTTATGCTCTTTTTAGTAGCGGCTGATAATCAAAAACTTACTAATTACGCTATCCCTAGATCCACAGATGAAAGCTACCGAGAAGTGGCTATTTCACCAGTTTATAATAAAGATCACGATCATATTATTAACGCTACTAAGCACTATGGTCTCGATGAAAAAAAATCTCCGATAAAGGTGGTGTTTTCATCTCTTTATTTAGATGGTAATGATGGAATATTCAATCTCAGTTACGAAGAAATTTTAAAAGTTTGTGACCTTAGTCTATTCCCTTCTTTTTATGAGCCTTGGGGCTATACTCCGCTTGAGAGTGCTATTAATGGAATCCCTACCATCACTTCAGATTTGGCAGGGTTTGGTTACTGGACTCAAGTCGGGGAGGACGATTGGTCTAATCTAATAAAAGTTCTTAACCGTAAAAATAAATCTTTTGAAGAAGCTTCTTACGAGCTTACTGCAATTATGGAAGATTATTGTTTGCATCCAAAAAACAAAACTCACGTTTTAGAACAAGCTAATAAACTAAGAGAAAAAATTGATTGGTCAATGATTTATGGTGGCTACAAAACCGCTTATGATATTGCTTCCAGTAAAGCATACGAAAGACTCTTGCTCCACAAAGGTCTCAGTGTGCGCAATCCATTTACGAGTTCTAGATGTCATATCCAGCCAGGTCGTCCTGCTTTGCGCTGTATGGCTATTGAACCGCATTTGCCATCAGTGCTTGGGCAGTTAAACGAAATTGCTTACAATATCTGGTGGTCATGGAACCCACAAGCTCAAGAACTCTTTCAGTCATTGAATCCTGAGCTTTGGGAGTATTTTGAGCATAACCCTGTTAAGCTTCTTAAGAGTATTCCATCTGCTGAATTTGAAGAACTGGCTAAAGATCCAGTGTTTATGAGCAAGCTAGATGATGTTTACCAAAACTTTAAGAATTATATGGGCGAGATCTGTTTGAATTCCATTATTGATCCGGATAGACCTATAATTGCTTATCTATCCATGGAATTCGGTCTGCATGAGTCTTTGCCGATTTATTCTGGTGGTTTGGGCATTCTTGCTGGAGACCATCTAAAAGCCGCTTCTGATATGAATCAAAACTTGATTGGTATTGGTTTGTTTTATAAAAACGGTTATTTCGTCCAGGAAATAAATAGTGATGGTTATCAAGTCGAGCACTATCCTCAGCATGATTGGAAGAATATGCCAATTAGTATTTTGCTGAACCAAACTGGTGAGCCCGTTAAGATCCCGGTTGAATATCCAGATAGAATCGTTTGGACGCGAGTACTTTTAATTAGAGTGGGGCGCGTGCCTTTGTTTCTGTTTGACACTGATATCGAAGATAATAATCCTAAGGATAGAGAAATCTCTTCTAGGCTATATATCGGTGATCGTCAGTCACGCATCGAGCAAGAGATCTTGATTGGAATTGCTAGCGTGAGACTCGCCAAGGACATTCTGGGACTGGATCCTGCTGTTTATCATCTTAATGAAGGTCACTGCGCGTTTATGTCTGCTGAATTAATTAGAAGATACATGCTACAAGGCTACTCTTTTGAATCCGCTGTAGAAGCAATACAAGGTCATACAGTCTTTACTACCCATACTCCAGTGCCCGCTGGTAATGAGGCTTTTGCTGTTGATCTGGTCCATAAAATGCTAAATAGATTTTTTGAGCATATGCATGTCTCTATTCATAAATTCTTAGACTTAGGTAGAAATATTGGTAACAGAGATGAATTTTCTATGACGGTGCTTGCCTTGAAAGTCTCTCGCAAAGCGAATGCAGTCTCAAAGTTGCACGGTGATGTGAGCGTTGAGATGTGGAAGCCTGTGATGCGAAATGAAGAGAGGTTTTTCGGGTATGTTACTAATGGAGTTCATATGCCGACTTGGCTTGCCCCGGGTATTAGAAGTCTTTGTGACGAGGGTGAGATTATAAATTTTGAAAAAATCCGCTCTTGTTCTGATGAAATCGTTTGGCAAAAACATCAAGAAGATAAAAAATCTTTGATCAAGTTTTTAAAAGAGCGAATCAAAAAAGAATACCTTAGAAAAGGTATGGATATCCAAAAAGTTAAACAAATTTTGGCTAACCTAAACGAAAACACACTATTGGTGGGCTTCGCGCGAAGATTCGCTGAATATAAAAGAGCTAGTCTTCTATTTAAAGATCCAGAAAGGTTACTAAAGATTATCGATAACTCTGATCAGCCGATAGTCTTTGTGTTTGCAGGTAAATCTCACCCTGCAGATACTCGCTGTAAAGAGCTTATTCAAGAGCTTTATCGCTACGCTCTTGAAGATAAGTATATAGGTAAGATTCTGATTCTAGAAAATTACAATATTTATATGGCTAAGCTTTTGACTAGCGGAACTGATGTGTGGCTCAATAACCCTATTATGCGTAAGGAAGCTTGCGGCACTAGTGGCATGAAAGCCGCTGCTAGTGGTTCCTTGAATCTTTCTTTACCAGATGGTTGGTGGCTAGAAGGGTATAAGCCAGAATTAGGCTGGAAGATAGAACCAAGTCAAGCAGAGGACTTCCAAGATATGTGCCGTGAGGAAAGTGAATCTCTTTATAGCTTGCTTGAAAATGAGATTATTCCTCTTTATTACCAGCGTGAAAACGGAGTTTATTCTACTCAGTGGATTGAAAAGATGAAAAATTCAATAGCTGATATTGGTGTTAATTTCAGCGCGCGCAGAATGGTAGAAGATTACAGTATGAAGATGTACTTCCCTGTCATCAAGCGAAGTGTACTAACTGCATCAAACTAAATGGAGAAAATATGAGTACAAAAAATAGTGTAGTAACCGAAGTAAGTTTTTATGTCCTGACCTTGAGTCAGAATTGCGTAAGGCTTTTTGCGTGTGATAAATCATCTATCCAAGAGCTAAAAGTAGAAAATCTGCCTGCTAGCATGGATGAAGTTGTGGCTGGTAAAACTATCGACAAACAGCTCCAAAGACACTCTGGTGCTGGTCAATCTGAGTCAGTGTTTCATGGACACAAAGGCGACACCGATTTTGAAAAAAACAATCAAGAGCATTTCTTAAGAGCAGTTGAGTCAGCCGTCTCTAAATATCTTCAAGGCAAAACTCAACCTCTTGTCCTCGCGGGCGTTGAAAGAATCGTTTCTGATTACAGACATCTTAACTCTTATGATCATTTAGCCGACGGCTTTGCTCATGGAAGTTTTGATAGAATTCCAGAATCAGAAATTCATTCAAAAGCAAAAGAGCTTATTTAAGGATTCGCTGAAAAACGAAGTTTTGAGGCGGATTCAGAGTAATCTGCTTTTAAAGCATTCTATAAATTCTGCAAATATGCCTATCTCTGAATTTTAAATCTAACTCAATAAATGCTACCAACTAATTAAAACAAATCAAGGAGTCACTTCCTGTGACTTATTGATAGCTTTACCAAAGCTAGTGTAATTTTTAGTTTGCACTATTTCATAAATTTTACCAGCGTCAAGCCCTGAGCCATTTTCAGTGCTAGTCACAGTATCAGCTTGCTCGAGTTTGTTTTTTAGATATCCATCAAAATCTTTTAAATAGCAAGTTTTAGTTACGAAGAATCTTTGATTAGTATCAGGGCTTGAAAGATATTCATAAAATTGTTGATTAGTTAGTTTGGGAATATTACGCTTGGCATAAAAACAATAAAGCGTGTTATGAATTTTATAGGTGGCAAGCTTATCATCAGATGAAAGCTTCTGGGCGAATGCTTTTGAACCAGAATCACGATAAAAAGCATAAGGAATTAAAATTGATTTAGTCGCAATTAAATAACAAATCATTACCACTACCACAATAAAACCAAAAGCTATTTTGGTGCGGTAGAGAGTAGCAGTCATCGCAATCAAAGAAGATCCCGCCAGTAAAAAACCAATCAACATGATTGGTATGAAGAATCCAGAACTGTGGATCTGAGTTAAAGCTGGCTTAAATACAGTAATAGCGAGGTACATGCCGATGCAAGAAACCAAACATAAAAGCGCAAAACCTAAAAGGGCATCCAGATTTTTAAAACTGTTAGAGCGAGTGGCTTTAAATTTATCAGTCCACCAGTTTGCAACTAAAATTATCAAGGGTAAATAAACTGGCATAATATAAGTAGGTAGCTTGGTTCTAGATATAGTAAAAAAACCAAAAATCACCATGAACCAAACTAAACAAAACAAATTTAATTTACTGTTTTGAGTGCGGTCTGATCTCATATTAAATTTACCTGAGTAATCAACCCCAATCAGGGACTGAATTAAGAAAAAAGACCAAGGGAAAAATCCAATAACGATGACTGGCACATAAAACCAAAAAGGCGCGCCGTGACCGGTATGAACAGAAGTAAATCGATTCACATTGTGTCCGATAAAGAACTCTTGACTAAAAGCTCCTCCTGTTTTTATATGCACAAATAAATACCAAGGCAAAACAATCAAAACAAAAAGTAAAAAACCAATCAAAAGCTCTACCCAAGTATTGAGCGCAAAAACTACCAAATCTTTTTCTAAAATCAAGAAGATGATAATCACTAATAGCGGTAAAACCACTGCTACAGGACCTTTGCAGAGCATACCTAAAGCCATCATAATAATGGAAGAAATTAGCCACCTTGAGCTAAGTTTATCTTTGAAGGCGAATTTCTTTTTGGTATTAGCGCGGCGCAAATAACCTATATAAAAAAAACAAATTGATGCTGAAATTAAAAAATTTAAAAGCATATCAGTAATTGCAATTTTTGAAAAAATAAAAATCTGAAAAGTCGTTAAAGCAACAAGACCAGCTAAAATACCAAAGCCATGAAAACTACCTAGTAAAAAAGCCAACCAAACACTAGCAGTGCCAGCGATCACAGATGGTAAGCGCGCTGAAAGCTCACCAATACCAAGAGTCTTAAAAAACAAAAGCTCAAACCAATAAAACAAAATCGGCTTATCATAACGCGGCTCATAGCCACAAAAAGGGACGATAAAATCTAAGCGCTCTAACATTTCTCTTGCTGTTTCTGCGTATCTAGGTTCATCAGGACTAATAAGAGGAAAGCTTCCAGCCCCAAAACCAAGTATTAGAGCGACTCCTACAAAAGCAATAAATATCAGTAAATTAATCATTATGATTCAAAATGTTTATTAAACTCAGCTGGATCTACGCTTGGCTTTTGGTTAAGAGGTCTATAGATCAAAAATGCCGCGCGTCCAATGATTCGCTCTTTTGGCAATAAGCCCCAATAGTGACTATCAAAACTATAATTACGATTATCACCCAAAACAAAATAAAAACCCTCTGGGATTTCAATTAGCTTAGTATCGTACTCAGGTAAAAACTCTGTACTACTGTGGTGATAAGGTTCGTATAGCCTTTTACCATTTATATAAACACCTTGATTTTTTCTGACTTGAATTTTATCACCGGGCACACCTATTACTCTTTTTATATAGGCTTCTGGTTGAGGCAAAAACGGCAAGCCCGTCAAACGCGCAAAAATACTAAAAGGATCATAGTGCAAAACATCTTTTCCTTCAGTTGCTTTTGTTGGAGGATAAAAAATTATAATATCTCCTCTATCGTAGCGACCTTTAAAAATCTTTGAAACCTTCTCTACAAAAAGCTTGTCAGAGATTTTCATAGTAGGCTCCATACTCTCTGAAGGGATATATCTAAACTCCCCAATTCCTTCTCGTATCAAAATTAACAAAACCAAAACTACTACTATCTGAGCCGTGAGTTCTTGTACAGCCCAAAATCTCCATTGCGGATAAATTAAATATTTTTTCCAAGTGGTAATTTCTTGTTCTTCTGGTTTTTGGCGGGCGGGCTTATGCCAATTAATTAAATCAGTAAATCCTTCTTTTATACCGAGTAAAAAGGCTTTTAGAATATCAATAACGCTCTGAAAACTAGACATTAGTTATATTGTAAAAGATAAAAGCACTCTTGACAAATCTAATTCAAGGCTAGATATTAAAATATTTTGCAGACGGATGATGCACCACAATCGCTGAAGTTGAGTGCTCTGGATGGATTTGATACTCCTCAGAAAGCTCAAGCCCAATATCCTCGGCGCCTAGAAGCTCAAACAATGGGACCTGATCTTCTAGTCGTGGACAAGCTGGATACCCAAAACTATAACGCAGACCATGATAAGAACCGCGAACTAATTTAGCCATATTAGAATCATCTTCACCAGCATAACCGAGTTCTTTACGGATTCTCGCGTGAGCGTACTCAGCAAGCGCCTCTGTGGTTTCGGTGGCAAGTCCATAATGGTATAAATATTCATCAAACTTACCAGCCTTATAAAGAGAAGCTACAAACTCCGCTGTTTCCTTGCCAATACTAACGATCTGAAACGCTACTAAATTAGGTTCATCGTCATTGCGCCTAAAATAATCAGTAAGGCACAAATAATCTGGCCGCGTCTGGCGCGGAAAAACAAAATCATATTTCTTGCCTTCAGCTTCTAGGATAAGTTTATTTGGATTGGATTTATCTACCCAACAAGGATAATATCCATAGATGATTTTTGGCTTAATATAGCCATTTTTGAGCGCTGATTGTTTAGTTTTTTGAAAAATGGGAATAATAGTATTTTGACGAAGATTTTCGTAATCTTCTTGGTTCATTTTGCCTTTGCCCATGCGCCACTGGCCAATAATCAGGGCATCTAAATTTATATAATTCCAAACATCTTCTACAGAAATCTCATGAGAATCTATTAGTGATCTTCCATAAAACGGAGATTTAGGAATATCACAGGCTGATAGAATAGGGATGCTAGAAACTTTTTCTGTGAAGCTCAAAGCTTGTTCTAGACTCGGTTTTGAGTCTTGCACTTGATCATAAGGAGCATCTGTTTCTGGATTGAGTTGAGGAATATTTTCATCATGTTTTTTAGTTTTATAAAATTCTTTTTTGACAGATTCTAGATCTACTCCAGAACAAATTTTTTCCATAAGACTTAGATCAGTAAAAGCATCAAAGCCATAAAACACAGTCCCTTTGTAGGTTTGAGCGCAATCCTCTTCTACATAGCGGCGTGTCAGAGCAGAACCTCCCAAAATCACGGGAATAGATATACCCTTATCATTCATCGCTTCAAGATTTTGCTTCATGATTAAAGTAGATTTCACCAGCAAGCCAGACATACCCACAACATCAGCTTTATATTTTTCTATAGCTTCAAGAATCGCTTCAATAGGCTGTTTGATACCTAGATTATAAACAGTATAACCATTATTGGTAAGAATAATATCTACAAGATTTTTACCGATATCATGAACATCACCTTTAACAGTAGCCAAGACTATCGAACCTTTGGATCCAGCTCCCTGAGCCTTATCCATAAATTTTTCTAAATAAGCGACCGCTGTCTTCATACAGGTAGCGGACTGCAATACAAATGGCAATTGCATTTCACCAGTACGAAATCTATCTCCGACCACCTTCATACCACTCATCAAAAATCCATTAATAATATCAAGCGGCTTGTGACCTGCCTCCAGAGCGCGATCTAGATCTTTTTCGATGCCAGTTTTATTACCATCTATAATTCTTTGCGCGAGTAAATCTTCTATACTTAAACCTTCATAAGCATTTGTATTAGAAGCGAGGGTCTCTTTTAAATCACCAGCACAAGCTAGCAGTGCGTGCAGTGGATCATAATCACCAGCGCGCTTATCATAAATCAAATCCAAACAAATATTTTTTATTTTTGGATCAATTTGGGGGATAGGGATAAGCTTACTTGCGCTAGCTATAGCCATATCTAGACCTACATTAATGCACTCATGCAAAAATACTGAGTTCAAAGCTGGTCTGAGCTTGGCATCTAGTCCAAAACTAATATTGCTTAAACCCAAAATAGTTTTTACTTCCGGAAATTTTTGCTTAATGAGACGAATACCTTCGATCGTCTCATAGCCAGCGTTACGCATATCTTCATCGCCAGACGCCAGTGTAAAAGTCAAATCATCATAAATCAAATTTCGCGGATCAACGCCGTGCTTATTTACCAAAAGATCATAAAGCCTTTCGGCGATTTCAAGTTTTCTTTGGGCGGATTTAGCCATGCCCTCTTCATCAATAGTCAAGACTACAAGCGCCGCTCCGAATTGGTTAGCCAGCTCAGCTATTTTTTCTACACGCTCTTCGCCGTCCTCTAAATTAATAGAATTTATAATTGGCTTACCTGAAATATATTTAAGCGATTCCTTCAAAACCGGATATTCAGTACTATCCACCATAATAGGGATATTTACTTGAGTATTAATTCTCTTTATGATTTCAAGCATGTCAGCCATTTCATTGCGCCCGACATAAGCCGTGCAAACATCCAGCACATGAGCGCCCTCAGCGACTTGCTCTTTTGCTATATCGACAATAGCCTCATAATCACCGGCTCCGAGCAGTTCTCTAAAAAGCTTAGAACCATTAGCATTAGTGCGCTCGCCGACAATTAGCGGTCTAGGATTCATAATCATTGGCACAGAATTATATATCGAAGATACCGATTCTATCGACTCAAGGCAATCTGGGTTAAGATTTTGGGGCGGGCTTGATACTCTGGCTGGTAAATTTAGCGCACTAATTTTTTCGTTTAACTGCCTGATATGCTCGTAAGTCGTTCCACAACAGCCTCCTACGATATTTATTCCATAGTCTTTTGCAAATTCGGTTAATTGATCAGAGAAATTTTTAGGATCAAGAGGAAAATGCGCATGCCCGCCGATGTTCTCAGGAATACCAGCATTCGGCAGACAGCTAATCATCCCTGGGCTGTGTTCAGCAAGATATTTAATATGCTCTCTCATCTCTTTAGGACCCGTCGCGCAATTCATGCCCACAGCATCTACAGGGTAGGCTGTAAGAGTGGTCAGCGCAGAAGCGATATCACTCCCAACGAGCATAGTACCCATAGTTTCGACTGTTACTTGCACTTGAATCGGGAATCTAATTCTTTTAAAAAGCCCTGCTCGAGGCTTATTGACAAAAACAGCTCGCGGAAATTTTTGAGCCAGCTCGATATCGCTCAAGCTTGAGCATTCTTGTTCAATATCTCTAAATACTTTAAAACACGCATTGAGACAAGCTTTGATCTGGAGAGTATCCTGACAGGTCTCGATCAAAATCATATCTGCCCCGCCATCAATCAAGCCTCTAATTTGAGGCTGATAACTTTCATAAAGCTCATCAAAACTTATGTTGCCAAGACTCGCTAATTTTGTACCTGGTCCAATAGAACCAGCTACGTAACGAGGTTTTAGCGGATCTTGTTGAGTAAACTTATCAGCTATTTCTCTTGCTAGTTTTGTTGCGCATAAAGAAATCTCATAAGAACGGTGCTCGATTCCATACTCAGCGAGTACTAATTTACTAGAACCAAAAGTATTAGTTTCGACTATATCAGCTCCAGCCAGAAAAAACTGAGTGTGGATTTCTTGGATAATATCCGGCCGGATAATATTAAGCATTTCCGGACAGCCCTCGAACTCCACTCCACCATAATCATCAGCACTAAGCTCATAGGTAAACAGACTCGTGCCCATAGCCCCGTCAAAGACTATAATTTTTTCTTTTGCTCGCTCAAGAAAGGACTTCACCAAATAAAAGCATACAATGAAAATCTTAAGATAAGAGCCCGTACATCCCCTCGTTATGGTCAATAACAAATAATCATAATAAGATATAAATGTGGAAACAGCGATAGTTTTACCCGAAACACCTATTTTGGAATCAAGAGAGCTTTGGTGGAATATTGATACCTCAGCCGGCAAGGTGATTTTTTATTTATTAGCCACTATTTCGATGGCTATTTTTGCTTATGGTGTTTACCAAAAATACAAAAAAATCTTTAGTGGCAAAAAATTCTCCAGAGAAGATCGCTTTGGTGAGATAAAAACTCGTTTATTAAGTTTACTGGGTTTTGGATTACTCCAAAAAAAAATCAGACAAAAGAAAATTCCTGGAATCGCTCACTTGTTAACTGCTCTTGGTTTTGTAATACTTTGGATAGTTACTGATATAGTCGCTATTCAAGAACACTTTTTTAAAAGTATTAAATTCTTCCAGGGTACTTTTTATAAAATAGTAAGTTTTTCTGCTGATATTGGAGGTCTTTTATTATTCGTTGGAATAATAATTTTTATTCTTCGTCGATATTTATTTAAGTCTAAGCACCTCGATAACACTCAATTAGACTGGATTCAACCGGTATTTTTGCTATTACTGGTGGTGAGCGGATTTTTGATAGAAGCTTTTAGGATGGTGGCTACTAAACAGTTTGAAGATTACGCTCCTGTCGGAAAAGTGCTTGCTCACTTCTTTTCATACATGACAGAAGCAGACCTCAAAAAAACTCATGCCTTGCTCTGGTGGTCACATAGTATTTTGACTTTTTCGTTTATTGCTCTTATTCCTTACACCAAATTTATGCACATGTTCACTTCTCCGCTAAGCATATTTTTTAAGAGCAAACGCGCTCGCGGACAGCTTTATACGCCATATAGCCTTGTTGACATGATGAACGCAGAAGCTGAAGGTAAAGAAATTAATGAAGAAGATTTTACTGCTGGCGTATTTAAGTATGATGATTTTTCTTGGAAAACCTTGCTAGATTCTGAAGCCTGCACTGCTTGCGGACGCTGTCATGTCAGCTGTCCAGCCCAAAACACCGAAAAACCTCTCTCACCTAAGTTTTTAATGCTGGATATTAAGTCTCTTAGCCTCAAGAGCCCTGAAGAAAAAGATAATTTATATTCTTATATATCCCCAGATGTTTTATGGTCATGCACTACTTGCAACGCTTGCGTGGAGCAATGTCCTGTCTTAATCGAGCATGTGGATACCATTGTCGATATGCGCCGCGGACTACTCCAATCAAATATGGCTCCAAGCAATCTACAAGCGACTTTAAAAAATGTAAAAACCAAGTCAAATCCATGGGGACTAGATCCTAACGATAGAGAAAAATGGATACAAGAACTAAAAGCAAGTCACTATATCGATGTTAAGCTAGCAAGAAACTACAAAAATAATTTTGAATATTTGTATTGGGTTGGTAGCCCAGGTGCTTTTGATGACAGGAATAAGGCTGTTACAAAAGCAATGGCGCAGTTAATGGTTAAGGCTGGCGTTGATTTTGCAGTTTTGGGTAATGAAGAAAAAAGCTCTGGAGATATTGCTCGTAGAGCCGGTGATGAAGGGCTTTTCCAGGAGATAGTAATTGAGAATATCGAGCTTCTAAAAATCTATGGGGTCAAGAAAATCATCACTCAATGCCCGCATGTTTATAACAGCTTCAAAAACGAATATCCAGAATTTGGTCTTGAGGGTGTTGAGATTTATCACCACTCAGAATTTCTTGCCATGCTAATTCAAGAGGGCAAGCTAAAGCCAGAAAAATCTGTCGACCAAACTGTCACCTATCATGATCCTTGCTATCTAGGCCGCTATAACCGAGTGTTTGACGCTCCTAGAGCAGTCCTGGAGTCAATCCCAGATCTAAAAATCAAATCTATCGAAAACGAAAAAACCAAGAGCACTTGTTGCGGTGGTGGCGGAGCTCAAATGTGGTACGAGACCCCTGGTAACCACATCAATGTAATGAGGCTTGAAGAGCTTAATGTCCACAGCCCTAGTACTGTGAGCGTGGCTTGTCCTTATTGTAGTATCATGCTCAGCACAGCGACCACTACAGCCTTCCCTGGCACTATCATGCCTGAAGTTGAGGATATAGCTATTACTCTTGCTAAGTCTGTTTTGTAACACCCCAATGACCCCACTAAGCATCCTAAAAGACAGTCTATCAGCGGATCATAAGGAGTTTTACATCCAGCTCCAGTATTTTTTATTACAGCTAGCCAAGCTAAAAAATCAGCGCGATGATGCTCATCTGGTTTATACCCTAAAAGAATTAATTAAATATATCAAGGAAATTTTGGAGACGCATTTTAGGCAAGAAGAAGAAAGTTTTTTTAATCAGCTAGTTGAAATTAAGCCAGAATTAGAAGAATTAATCACTCGCTTACTAGAAGATCATAAAGCCATCAGAATTAAGCTAACGGCTCTTGAAATAAGCTTCGTAAAGTTCCAAGGAGCTTATGAATTGGGCGTTTCAGAGGGAAGTGATTACAAGCAAAACCTATTATTCCCAGCTTATAACTTAATTGCCACCATTAATCACCATGCCGAAAGAGAAGATAGAGAAATCTTTAAAGATTTTTGTTAAGCGGATTCCGCCTCAAAACTTCGTTTTTCAGCGAATCCTTAAAACATCAATCCTGGACTAAGCTTAGAAGGCAATTCTAAGTTTTCAGTCTCTACAGAAGCTACTGGATAAGTACAATAATCAACAGCAAAATATCCACTTGGATTAAAATTACCGCTATCTTTTATCCCACCAAAAGGCGATGCGCTGGACGCCCCTGTTAATTGATTATTCCAATAAATCAAACCAGCGTTAATATGCAAGAAAAAGTCTCGATAAAGATCTTTATTATCACTTATCAAACCCGCTGATAGACCGTAATTCGTGGCATTAGCAAGATCAACACCCTCTTGCCAGCTATCCACCCTATACACTTGTAATATTGGTCCAAAAAACTCCTCATCAATAGTATCGATGACTTCAGTACAATCCAGAATTCCTGGACTTACAAAAGCCGAACCCAAATCCAGATTGTGAGCAAGTAGTAGTGGCTTAGCTCCTTTCTCGATGAGAGAATTTTGAGCGGAGATGATATTCATCGCTTGAGCTGATGAAATCAAAGGTCCCATAAAATTAGTATCATCTTTCGGATCACCGATCTTCAGATTTTTGGTAACTTCTATAAGCAAGTCTATGACTGGATCATAGGAGCTATCACTTGGCAAGATCAATCTTCTAGCGCAAGTACATCTCTGACCTGCTGAGTTAAAAGCAGAATTAATTATTAGATTTACAACAGCCTTAATATCACTAGCCTCAAAAACCAATAGGGGATTATTACCGCCAAGCTCGAGAGCTAGAATTTTGGAGGGGTTGCCGCCGTAATTTTTGTGAATAAGTTTACCAGTCTTAGAACTACCTGTAAAAAATATTCCATTAATTAATTTATGCTCCGCAAGCGCAATTCCAGTGCTTGATTTACCTTGAACCAGATTAAGAACCCCGTTTGGCAAGCCAGCTTGATGCCAGAGGCGCACAATCTCCTCGGTAATAAGCGGCGTCATTTCACTAGGTTTATAAACGACAGTATTACCAGCTAGCAGGGCTGGCATAATATGACCATTAGGCACATGACCAGGAAAATTATACGGACCAAAAACAGCAACAACTCCGTGAGGCTTGTAGCGGACCACACTAAAATTATCGATAGACTTACCGAACACTGTTTTAGTAGTAGCACAGCGCTCTTGATAAGCTTGAACCGTTAGATCATATTTATTAATCATGGTAGCTATCTCTAATCGCGCTTCCCATAAGACTTTGCCGGTGTCTCTACAAAGAGTCAAAGCCAAATGCTCCTTGTTTTCTTGTAAGAGATTAACAAAATTTTCTAAATAAACCTTGCGAGCATCACTTGTTAAGCGTGCCCAACCATCAAAAGCTTTTTTGGCTGAAAGCACAGCGTGATCTACTTGCTTACTTGAAGCTTCATGACCGCGCCAAATACCTTTTCCGTTTGCTGGATTAATAGAAACAAACTCTTCGCCATCTCCTTCAAACCACTCACCATCAATAAATTGCATAATTTAAACTTTTAGATATCTAATTGAATCTCCCTCTATTAAACCCAAATCTTCAGCAGATTTAACAGAGATAATAAGACCCTCTTCTTCTATAACAGCCTCAGCAAGAACAACCCTAAAATCCAGCTTAGAATTAGACAGAAGCACAAGCGTAGAAGCCTCGGCTGAAAGCTTCTCTTTTCGCTCGAGGACTTTTAGCTTACGGGAGTTTTTGACACTGGCGATCTCGGTTACTTGAGCTGAGATACGCGGTCCAGCATCAAAAATATCTACGTGTCCATCTTTTTTAAAGCCTTGCTCCTCCAAAAATTTTAGAGCCGGATATGTTTTTTCGTGGACTTGTCCTATGACCTTAATTACAGAGTCTCTTAAAAGAGGAATATAGATAGGATACTTCGGCATTAAATCTGCTATAAAACCTTTATCCTTAACACTGAGATAATCAGCCCTATCAAAATCCATATCAAAAAAGTTTCTAACTGTACCCTCCCAAAAAGGAGATTTACCTTCTTGGTCTATCACGCCGCGCATCTCAGCAATCACAGTATCAGTAAACCTTTCAGGAAAATCAGCCATAAATAAAAATCTCGCTTGAGATAAATATTGCCCGAGTCTTTTTTTACGAAATTCAGGCAGTAAAAACAAAGAGCTAATAATCGAAGGACCATCATGCTCCTTACAAAGCTCTAAATACGGCACTTCAATATCGACACCTAACTGAGCCGATTGATGGCGAGCAGTTTGGATACTATAAGAATAGAAAGGCTCAAAACCACCAATTCGATCTCGAATAGCGCAGATCCCAACTAGCCTAGAACCCTCATTATCACTATATTCCATAACGAATCTGTAAGATTGATTACCGACTTTTGTAGGAGTAATGGCAAGGCTATTAATCGAGTCTTGAATTTTTTCAGTGAGCAAAGCCTTATCAGCAGGCAGACTTGTCATACCAGGACCAGTCATACAAGCGAGATTTAGAACCCCTTCTAAATCTTGCATGGTTACTGGTCTTATAAGAAACTGCATTTAATCTACGCTGGTAGCTTTAAAATCAGCATCAATAACATCGTCATTGTTATTACCGCTCTCTTCTGCTCCAGGAGCCTCAGTAGAACCGCCTTGTTGAGAGACAGCCTTACTTAGCTCGACAAGAGCGTTTTGAAGATCAATAGATTTTTGTTTGATTGCTTCAGCACTAGAGTTTTCTTTTACTAGATTTCTAAGATCATCAGCGAGTCCTTGTAGTGCCGTTATCTCTTTTTTGATAGCGTCAGCATAAGGCTTGCCCTCTTGATCTTTAATAGCTCTTTCAGCTGAATACACCAAAGCATCTGCTTTATTGCGCTCCTCAGCTTCTTCCTTGAATTTTTTATCTTCAGCTGCGTGCGCCTCTGCTTCCTTGACCATCTTTTCAATATCTTTTTCAGATAAATTAGTCGAAGCTGTTATAGAAATTTTTTGTTCTTTACCAGTAGCTTGATCCTTCGCTGATACATTTAAAATACCATTAGCATCGATATCAAAAGTTACTTCAATTTTAGGAATCCCTCTAGGAGCTGGTTTTATATCATCAAGATGAAAATCACCCAAAAGCTTGTTTTCAAAAGCTCTAGAACGCTCTCCTTGGTAAATCTTGATATCTACTCTTGATTGGTTGTCTTCAGCCGTAGAAAAAGTTTCGGATTTTTTAGTAGGGATAGTAGTGTTGCGCTCGATAAGCACAGTCATTACACCGCCAAGAGTCTCAATCCCTAAGCTTAGTGGAGTAACATCCAAAAGCACGACATCTTTTACATCTCCAGCTAGCACACCGCCTTGGATAGCGGCACCTACCGCTACAACCTCGTCAGGGTTTACGTTTTGGCTTGGTTCTTTACCGGTGATTTCTTTTACTAATTGTTTTACAAAAGGAATTCTTGTAGATCCGCCTACCAAAATCACTTCATTAATGTCAGAAATCTTAACGTCTGCATCCTTAATAGCTTGATTCAAAGGACCTTTTAGTTTTTCAAACAAAGAAGATGATAAATCTTCAAATTTTGCTCTATTGATTCTCATCTCAAGATGCTTAGGACCGTTTTGGTCAGCAGTGATAAAAGGCAAGCTGACAGTGGTTTCTGTAAGATTAGAAAGTTCGATTTTAGCTTTTTCAGCCGCTTCTGTGAGTCTCTGCAGAGCCTGTGCATCTGATCTTAGATCGATACCATTTTCTTTTTTGAACTCGTCTGCGATGTAATCTACAAGCACGATATCAAAATCATCTCCGCCTAATCTTGAATCACCGGCTGTCGATTTAACTTCAAAAACACCATCACCTAGCTCAAGAATACTCACGTCAAAAGTACCGCCACCCAAGTCAAAAACGAGGATAGTAGATTCTTCTTTTTTATCCAGGCCATAAGCCAAAGCCGCCGCTGTAGGCTCGTTTATGATTCTTAAAACTTCAAGACCAGCAATTCTTCCAGCGTCTTTTGTAGCTTGTCTTTGGCTATCGTTAAAATACGCAGGGACAGTAATAACAGCTTGTTCAATTTTTTGTCCGAGATAAGCTTCAGCATCTTCTTTTAGCTTACGGAGGACTTGAGCAGAAATCTCTTGAGGAGTGTAATCCTTACCATTTACAGAGATCATTACAGAATTATTCTTACCTTGGCTAGTTTGGTAGGCGAGATTAGATCTGTCTTTTTCGGTTTCATCCCAGTTGTGACCAATTAGTCTTTTTGCACTATAAATGGTTTGTTTAGGCTTAAGAACTCTTTGGCGTTTAGCGATTTGCCCGACTGATTTATCATCGCCCAAAAACACCACAGAGGGAGTAGTGCGCGCGCCTTCGGCGTTAGGGATAACAGTAGGTTGCCCTGCTTCCATTATTGCCATACATGAATTGGTTGTTCCCAAGTCAATACCTAATACTTTGCCTTTAATTTTTTCTGCCATAATCAAAAATTATAACAAAAAACTCTCAGTATTATACGCAAAAAATATTGAAATTTTTTCTTGCGTGCTAGTATTGAATCCATGTCAAGAAAAGAAATTAATCAAGTTACCATAGTCGGCAGAGTCGGCAAAGACCCAGAAATCAAGTATTTCGA
>JBEAYS010000105.1:0-17368 GCA_041170505.1 Cyanobacteriota bacterium | reverse complement strand
GTAATCTTTTAGATCTTTAATTTTTACTGTTAACCTTTGCTAGATGTGTAATCAGTATTTAAAATTATAGCAAATCATGTAATGCGTAATAATATTCTCCTGGGGTTAGTAATTTTAACATAGTGTTTAGACTCGAAAAATCTTCGATTTTTCTTGTGTTTTTTGTGTGTCGCTCAATCTACGCATCGACTTTGCCCGTGACAATTACTAACCCTTCTAGATATGTAAGCGTCGTCGATGCTTGTTGAGCTAATCATGTTATAAAAAAAATTTTTTGGGAATAATGGGATTTTGTGCTTGAGATATGGCTAGCCAGCCACCCCTTGCTTAGCGGTACGGGTCCAAGTGCCCACAGTTCGGCTAAATAGGATTTTACGGTAACTTAGCATAATTACAAACATCCAAGTGCTAAGGAAATAAGTGACTCCCACTACTGAATTAATAAAGGCTTGGCCCACACTTTGGTTTTTGTAGATTCTCAAGCCGTTAAATTGAGTCGTAAATAAATAAAGAGTCATCATCACGCTAATCATCATAAAGATACTAAAGCTAAAAGAACTTTCTTTATTGAGCACCATGGTAACTAGCTCATAGCTAATATCAAGAAACAACCAAAAAGGCACACTAAACTCACTTAAAAAAACAAAAGTATCAAAAATTTGAGACATCGAAAGGTTTCCAGGCTGAAGTAATTGCAAGAAATAATTCAAGTAGCGGCGCATACTACCTTCAGCCCATCTTCTGCGCTGTTTTACAAAAGCTGAAAGAGTAGGTACACCCTCCTCTAGGACTACGTTTTCGGGACTAAAGCGCACATCCCAACCATTAACATGCAGGCAAGTAGAAAGATCTAAATCATCGGTGATGGTCTCCTCGTTCCAACCACCCACGTCTTCAAGAGCCTCGCGCTTGACTAACTGTCCGTTTCCGCGGAGTTCCACCGTACCGCGAATACTATCACGCCCCATCTGCAAGTAAGCATCCATGGCATATTCATGAAACTGGCATTTGGTGAGGAAGTTAACTTCCGGGTTAGAAATAACTTTTTGAGCTTGAACAGCGGCTACTTGAGGATCGCCAAGATAGCTAACGATATTAAATAAAAAACTATCATCAATCACGGCATCAGCATCAAGTACACAAATCACTTCACCGCTTGATATTTTAAGAGCATCATTAAGAGCGGCAGACTTGCCAGGAGCGGCATGGGAAGGACGATGTAAGCCTATTAGCTTCGCTCCAGATTTAACAGCGATCTGGTCGATAATATCTTTTGTTCTATCAGTACTACGATCATTAATAGCATAGATTTTTAATCCGGGATAATTCAATCCCAGTAAGTTTTCTAGAGTCTTGCCGATAACGGCTTCTTCATTTAGAGCAGAAATGAAAATATCAATGCTAGGGCGATAGTCTTTTTTTAGTTCGCGAGGATTGCGTCTGCGATGGTGCTGAGCAATAAAAATATAAAAGCCATGAATAACAGTAATTAAGACTAGTACAGCGAGCAAGGCAAGAGAAATATCAGAAGGAAATTTATGAGCAAATTTACTTGGAATAGACTTCTCGATAACTTTTATCAAAAGAAAAATTCCAGCAATAATTCCAAACAAAAGACTACGATCGCGGTGCGAGCCTTTCCAAAAACTAAAGATATTGAATCTTTTTTTATTTTTGCTTATGGTGGCGGTATTTTTATTTTCGTCCAAACTGCGTATCATCTTTTTTTGGTGCTTCTAATATTTTAGCCATTAATTCTTCTAATTGTGGATAATTGACCCTCCAAGAGCCGTCTGAGCCAAAATCCCCAGGTAAAATATAGCCTTTTATGCATCTAGGTGCAAGGGATCTCACTAGGGTGCCGAGCTTAAACATCTCAGCAAAATTCATATCAGTAATCACAACTTTGTTAGCCTTATTAATTAAACTAGGAATCTTAAAAATCATTTCTGGTTCTAAGAGTTTATTAATCATGGCTCTAAAAAACATATGTTGTCTTTGGATGCGGCCGATATCGCCATTAACCGCATCTCGGTAACGCAAAAACTTAATTAACTGCTCGCCGTTCATAACCTGCAAGCCAGGCTTAAAATCTATGTGAAGATCAGCGCTCATGTCGTTATAAAACATTTTTTTTGGCACGAAGATTTTCAGTGGACCAATCTCGTCAAGCAGCTCTACGACTGCTTGTAGACTAAATACAAACACATGATCGATCTCGTCAATTTTCAAAAGATTTTTAACAGCTTTCATCGATAGGCGGTAGCCACCGATTTGGTTAGCGGAATTTATACGATGAATTTTATGTTTTTTTAGATCGATATAAGTATCACGGGGAATACTTAAGATCGAAACCTCGTCAGTATAAGGGTTAAAATAGGTAAATGCTATAAAATCCGAGCGTCCATTCCAGCCATTAAGATTACCAGGTATTAAAGAATCCGCTCCTAGTAACAAAATACTAATAGGGCGTTTTAGATTGATGGTTTCAAGTTTTTTAGGAGTTTTTGTATATTTTTTTTGGGTTATATATAAAGCCAAGCTCATCAACAAAAGACAAATTGTTAGTAAGATTATTCGCGCTTGCGGAGCTTTATTCATCGATATTTTGACTTTTGGAATCTATTGATATAATCATTTAAGATGGTTACCTTAAAAAAATACCTAGCTTTAATTTTAATATTTTTTTGTTTAACTGGCTGCTCGGATATCCAAACAATGCTTGGTTTTGCAAGTAAGGCTGTCGACTTCCCTCCTGGTGAATATATCGGAACAGCTAAGCTTATTATTCCAGGACAAGAAGATATTCCAGAAGTTCCCGCCCAGCCCGCTCCAGTAGTGCCTCTAGCAAAATTAGATGATACTAATACTCCTACAGAGACAGCCGAGCAAGGCGCAGAAGCAAGCGCTGAACCAGCCATAAAACCCTTTATTGATGACTATCCTCCAGAAAATCCTACAATTACATACTCAAAAAATCTCAAACCTATCAAGCTTACTTTTTTACCAAAAGAGCCAGGACTCATAGATGGAGTCGGAGTTTTGACTTTTGATAATAATAGCCAAAAGCTCTTCTGGAGAACAAACGGCAATAATAAAGACACTTGGAATTTGCAGTTTTCAAAAGACAATAATTTATACACTAACCTCCATAGCAATATGAATTTTACAGGGCTTGTGCGCTCAAGTGAGGTAGAAAATTTTATTGAAGGTAAACTGCATGTAGATTTAGACGGCAATATCACTGAGTATTTCGTGCAAGTCTATCAATTCTTTAAGCCAGAAATCATTCCACCAAAAGAAGCGCTCAAATCTGCTGGGGGAACTAACCTCGATATTACTGTTGCTAAAGTCGGCGAAGATCCCGAAAACTTTAGAGTGCTTATGATCTCAAAAACCAATAAAGAAAACAAAAAACCACTTGAGTTTGCTGGCGTCAAGCCCGCTAAAGAAGCCGGTCAAAAAATAATTTCTCTTATCCTAGAAAAAGAAATCGCTCAAGGCGATTACTGGTTAGTGCTTGAGCGAAAAGGTAAAGATAGAAGATTTACTAGTAATAAAATCATGCTAACTATTGGTAAATAACGCCTTCCAGGGTTATATGTTAAAATGATTATTTAGGGTTAGTTCTTGTGAAAATAGCTGTTGTAGGTTGCGGACATTGGGGGAAAAATTTGGTAAGAAATTTTTTCGAGCTTGGTGTCTTGACGGCTGTTTGCGACAGTAACTTCTCTAGCCTGGAGATGGTAAAAAATAATTATCCAGGTGTTACTACCACTAATAATTATGATGATCTTTTTAAACCAGAATTAAAAATTGATGGTCTTGTAATAGCGACTCCATCAAGCACTCATTATGAGCTTGCTAAACAAGCACTAATGGCTGGTAAAAATCTTTATGTAGAAAAACCGCTAGCAAGCTCCTTAAAAGAAGCCGAAGAGCTCCAAAAACTTGCTCTGGATCGGGGCTTGGTGCTGATGGTAGGACATCTCTTGCTCTATCACCCGGCTGTCAACAAGCTAAAAACTTTAATCAGCCAAGGTTACTTAGGCGATATCCAATATATTAATTCTGATCGACGTAACTTCAATCGCAATCAGCGAAGAGATCTTAATGTCATGTGGGATCTCGCTCCGCATGATTTTTCGATGATGACTTATTTACTTTCTTGCGAGCCAGAAGTGATTACTAGTGCTCGCGGCTGGGCAAGCACTGATGATGGAGTCGTGGATGTTGTGCATATAGACTTAGTTTTCCCCAATAATATCGGCGGACATATCCATAATAGCTGGCTAGACCCCCAAAAACAAGCACTATTGACGGTTAATGGCAGTGAAAAAACTGCTGTTTTAAATGATACCTTCAAGGAAAACAAACTTGAAATTTATAGCAGGCTTGCCGATGGTTCTATTACTGTCGAGAAGCCAGTTTACTCTAATGATGAGCCTTTGAGACTAGAATGCAAGCATTTTCTTGATTGTATCGCTCACAGACAAGTACCAACTAGCGATGGAATGAATGGTTTACAGATAGTAAAGTTTCTTGAGCACTCCCAAAACATAATGCAAATAGGTGCTAAAAACGGCTTCCTGATTGGTGCTAGCTAAAATGAAAAACCTGGCAATTTTTATTTCTGTATTTTCTATTTTTTTATCGCTTGGAATTTATTTTTCTAAGGATTATAAATACCGCGATTACGCGATCGAAAAAAAATCCAGCGAGCGCAAAAGCTATAAAGTAAGCCTTAATTTAGGTGAATGGCAAGATTTTGATACTCTGCCAGGCATCGGTCCTAAGCTTGCTCAAGAAATAGTAAATGACCGTAACACCAACGGAAGATTTAATTCTAAAGAAGATATATTAAGAGTTAAGGGCATCGGCAAAAAAAAATATGATTTAATCTCTGAGTATTTGGGGTCTTAGCTATAATAATACTTAATGCTTAGTTTTCAAGAAATCATTTTTAAGCTAAATCGCTACTGGTCTGATCAAGGCTGTATTATTATGCAACCCTACGATATCGAGAAGGGTGCAAGCACCATGAACCCAGCGACGTTTTTAAGAGTGCTCGAAAACAAAACTTGGCGCATGGCATGCATAGAACCTTGTCGCAGACCGACAGACGGTAGATACGGAGAGAACCCTAACCGCCTGGGACATTATTTTCAGTATCAAGTAATTCTTCAGCCTAACCCTCATAACACTCAAGATTTATATTTAGAAAGCCTAAAAGCCCTTGGAATAGAGCCTTTGGAGCATGATATTCGCTTCGTAGAAGATAACTGGGAAAGCCCTACTTTGGGAGCTTGGGGCTGTGGCTGGGAGATCTGGCTTAATGGCATGGAAATCACGCAATTCACTTATTTTCAGCAAGCTGGCGGAATCGAGATCAAGCCTGTAGCGGCGGAGCTAACCTATGGTCTTGAGCGTATCGCTATGTATTTGCAGGGGGTAGATTCTGTTTTTGATCTTTTGTGGCACGAACATAATGGTCACAAAGTCTTTTACAGAGACATTTACAAGAGAAATGAATTCGAGCAAAGCAAATACAATTTTGAAATCAGCTCTCAAGAAAGATTGTTTTCGCTCTATAACAATTACTTCCAAGAAGCGCAAGCCTGTCTATCAGCGGATCTCACCATACCTGCTTTTGATTATGTCCTAAAATGCTCGCATACTTTTAATTTACTTGATGCGCGCGGAGCCATCAGCAAGGACGAAAGACAGAGATTTATTCTAGATATTCGCTCTCTTGCCGAAAAAACAGCAAAAGCATATATCAGCCCGGGAGTTAGCGCCTAATGAATCTAATGAAAAAGACTCTTGGCAATAATCGCCTAGAAACCACTCAGCAAGCGGCTCTTGAGTACGAAATTTATTCATACAACGAAGTCGTGCATTATCACGCTCATCATTTCCTGGGTGCTTTTTGGAGCCCTGATACCCAAGAAACTATTTTTAGATTCTTCGATCCTTTTGCCGAGGCTGTTTCACTGGTAGGTGATTTTAATAGCTGGAACCCTAAGTCTCATCCTCTGACTAAAATTCATCCTTCCGGATATTGGCAAACTCGCATAAAAGGGCTTGAACCTGGTTCACCATACCAGTTTGGGATATTTCATAGTCTTAGCACTCAAGTAGAGTATATTAACGATCCTTACGCTCTTGGAGTGAGTTTTAACTCCAGATTAGCTTCGTCTGTTGAAAACCGCAAAAGCTACAACTGGCAAGATAACGAGTGGATAAGCTCTCGAGAGAATCAAGATCTCGCCCAAAAACCAATCAGCATCTACTCTTGCGACCTAAGAGAAATTAGCGAATTTACTACTTATCAAGAGCTTGCTAAACATCTAGCCAAACTCGCTATTGATGAGGGTTTTACCCATATAGAACTTAAGAGCTTTATTGAAAAAATCAGCGATCTCACCAATCAAATTACTGAGCATCAGCTTTTCGTACCTTACCTGGGACTCGGTCGAGTAGAGGATTTCAAGTGCTTAATAGATTTCTTACATCAACAAAACATAGGTGTAGTGCTTCAGCTTCCTTATTTTCAAATCATTGATGACACACTTGATTTTGAGCAAGTGCAGTTTAGAAATAGATTATTTTCTAATGCTATTTACTGGCTAGAAGAGTTTCACGCAGACGCTTTTAGCCTAGAAGGCTTTCTAGAAGTAAGCTATAACGAGCCTAATGCTGATATTTTATTTGAATTCGTAAAAACCCTAAACGAAAAAATCAATAGTCGCTCTAGCGGTGTTTTTACTTTTTGTAAGACTAACTCTGTACTGCCTGAAATCAGCATGCCGACCTTTAAAGACGGTTTTGGTTTCAACATGAAAGCTAATTATTTATTCAATAAATCTCTTTTTAAAATTTTTCATAGTCTCCATAATGAGCCTGAAGATATTTTGGCGTGCTCATTTAACGCCTTCGCGCAAAATCACATCTTGTTTAGTGATCCAGAACTCATAGCGAGTGGACCTGATGATCTCAAGCTCATGATAATGATGATGATGTGCTTTCCTGGCAAAAAATTATTCTCAGAAGCCTACCTAAAAAAAGCCAGCCTAGTACTCGGGGCAAGCGAACTTAAAAAACTAATGACCAAGCTAAACTCAATCTACAGGGGCTATCTAGCACTTCATGAAGGAGATTTTCGTAGTACTACTTTTGAGTGGCAAGATTACTCTAGTAGTTGTTTTAGCTTTTTACGCTGGTCTCGTGATTACCAGCAATCAGCTTTAGTAATTATTAATTCATCCCCAAAAGATATAAAAGCCGCTTGCTTTGGCGTACCTCAGCTCGGTCTTTATCTAGAAATTTTTAACTCTAGATCAGATTTTACTGCTCCCAAGACCCATTCCAGTGAAGGACTCTACACCCTAAAAGAAGAATCCCAAAACCGTCCAAACTCACTTGTTATGGATATTCCAGCGAAGACTGGCTTGATCTATTGGAGAGGAGCTTAATTATGAGCTTCCCGTATAAAGACCTTAGAGAATTTATTGAAGATCTAGAGCGCGCCGGCGAGCTGATTCGTATCAAAAAAGAAGTAGATCCCTATTTAGAGATCACCGAAATCACAGATCGCATCTCAAAAGCCGATTGCAAAGACGCTAATCTGGCTAACACCGAAACAAGATCTTACCAAGATCCCCTTGCAGAGCGGATCGGCAATAAAGCTCTTTTGTTTGAAAATCCTAAAGGCTATGATATGCCAGTATTAATTAATGCTTTTGGCTCGCATAAACGCATGGCCATGGCGCTTGGGGTAGATAAAGATCCTCGCTATTATGACGCGATAGGAGACAAGATCCGCTCCTTTATCAAGCCTGAAATTCCTGTCTCTTGGATGGATAAAGTAAATAAACTTATGCAGTTATCAGAGGTGCGTAAGTTTATGCCCAAGACGGTAAAATCCGCTCCCTGCCAAGAAGTTGTTATCCTGGCAGAAAATGCCTCCAATATACCCATGCTCGATAAATTGCCTATCCTTACTTGCTGGCCGGGCGATGGTGGTCCTTTTATTACCCTTACCTCGGTTTTCACTAGAGACCCCGATAAACTCGGCTCTGGGCGCAATGTGGGCATGTATAGATTACAAAAGTTTGATAATAGCAGTACTGGCATGCACTGGCACAAGCACCACGACGGCGCTCACAATTACCAAAAATCTCTAAAACAATCTCTTAACTCAAATACCGGCAAAGAAGAACTGCGCATGGAAATGGCCATTGCGATCGGTACTGACCCGGTGATCACTTACGCGGGTACAGCGCCCTTGCCACCTGGGATTGATGAGATGATCTTGGCTGGCTTCATCCGTAATAAACCTGTGGAATTAGTGCAGTGCAAAACTGTTGATATTGAAGTGCCGGCTAGCGCAGAGATTATTTTAGAAGGCTATATCGATCTTACTGAGCCACTTGTAACAGAGGGTCCTTTTGGAGATCATACTGGTTTTTATTCGCTGGCTGATAAATACCCAAAGTTCCATCTAACAGCTCTTACTCACCGCAAAAATCCTATTTACGCAACAACCATAGTCGGGATACCGCCTCAAGAAGATTGCTATCTGGGTAAAGCTACCGAAAGAATATTCTTGCCTCTGCTACAACTCGTTTGCCCAGAGGTTTTGGACATGCACCTGCCTTGGGACGGAGTTTTTCATAGCTGTGCGCTGATAAAAATCGACAAGAAATACGCTGGGCAAGCTCAAAAAGTAATGAATATAATTTGGGGTATCGGTCAATTAGCTTGGACCAAGTCTATAATTGTGTTTGATAAGGAAGTAGATATCCACAATTACGCTGAATCAGCGATGTATGCCTTCGGTAATGTAGATCCACAGCGGGATATGAGCTTCACTAAAGGCGCTCTTGATATCCTAGATCACTCAGCTCCGATTATGGGCTACGGCTCAAAAGTCGGCATTGACGCTACCAGAAAATGGCCCGAAGAAGGTTTTACTCGCGAGTGGCCAGATAAAATAATCATGAGCCAAGAAATAAAAGACCAAGTTAGCGCTAGATGGCCTGAGATTTTTGGGGTTTAGTGGGTGGTGACCCTGACCTAAATCGTGGAAAGTTTCGTTTGGACCTATAGAATTAGTTCAAAATTTAGATTATTGATCTAACTAGAGTATATGCCTATTGAGTCAAGACTCTAGCTGTCTATAAGCTTCATAATAAACTGTTTGAACTGTGCTTGCAAGATTCAGGCTTCGTGCGTGTCTTGAGCTCATTGGTACAGTTAAACATTTCTCTGGGTATTGATTTCGAAGCTCTTCTGGCAAACCTTGGGTTTCAGGTCCAAATACCAAATAGTCATTGGAATTAAATCCTGCAGACCAAAAGCTTTTGGAAGACTTGGTAGTTAGTAGCCATAAATTAGCCAAGGGATTTTGAACAATAAACTCATTCCAGTTTTTATAGGTTTGAAAATTTAAATATTGCCAATAATCCAGTCCAGAGCGTTTTAAATATTTGTCATTTAGTTTGAAGCCCAGGGGTTCTATCAAATGAAGTTTTAGATCGTTTGAAACACATAGTCTGGCAATGTTTCCAGTATTTTGAGGTATTTCTGGACTGTATAAAACTATATTGATAAAGTTATTTTGCATTTTTTTAGCCATTAATAAAACTTAGATGATATTCTAACTCTTTTACCATCTGTTCTTCAGGATTGATTCTGTAATTTATTTTATTAAATACTCGAGTGGCATAAAAATCAAAACCAAGATTATAGAGTTCTTCATAACAAGTACTATCAAAAAGTTTAAAACCAGTTGCGTATAATTTTAAATTTTTATTCAAATTATCTCTAAGTTTTTTTACGAGTTCTTGTATTTGAATTGCTTGATTCTTAAATACAATCGATATATTGGGGTCTTTTATAAATTCACAACGAATATTTTGATAATCTTGGGGCGTGTTTATATAATATATTTTTTGTGTAATAATTTTTTCTTCTTCTGGAAAAAAGAAGACCCGATTTTGATTAGTTTTTTGCCTTAGTTCAGGATATGGCCCCTGTAATAATTTAAAAAAATCTTGAGCAGAGTTGCAAGAACAAGGAAAAACCTTGATTAGGAGTTTTTGACTTAAGTCAAAAACTCCTAAGTCTTGGATGCCTGGGACATAAATTAGTTTATTTAGAGAACAGAACGAGTCGATTTCTGACACATAAATAGGAGAAAAAAATTTAGTTGAATCACAAGAATAATATTTGCAAATTGTTTTGTAGAGATTTTTTGTAGATTCTATATCTAAAAGACTACCAAAATTTAATTTAATGTTGTATCTTTCGGCTTGTTTACAAATTTCAGGTAAATTTTGCCAGAAGTTTTCAGAAGCTATTGATATTTCAACTTCTGGAAAATATTTGCTTATGTTTTTAATGGCGGTTGTATAAATATTTTTTAAAGGGTAGTCGATATTATTTCCAGGGGTACACAAATTTATTATGGGTAATAATTGCATTATTTATTTCTTTTATAGATGTTGATAATTTTCAACTCAGGCATTCTATCTCCTAGATAGGATTTAAGATCATCTTCAATTTTAAAGGCTTGATTTTGGCTAATTACAGGAAGCTCTCTAAATTCTATAAAATCGGGTACTTGATAATCGTGCTCGGAAGGTGCATAGTGATTACCTCTAGTATCAATCCAATATTCACCAGATTTGGAAATGGGTTTTGGTCGCAGAGGGGTATTTAATTGAAGATTATTGATTCCTAGGGCTAGAATAAATTCAGCTAATTTTTTTGAATAATCAATTTCTTGGTCTAGTAGTTTTGGCATAAGCATAATTTGTAATTGAAGCTTGGGATGATCTCTAGATGCGGAATCTATATCTTTTTTAAGTAATTTAATTCCATTTTGAATAGTTTCAATGGTGATGCCAGAAGCGGGTTGATTGATTTTTTTAAGAACTTCATCATTATAAGCATCGAGCTTGAGTGAAATTTGATCTGCTTCCATCAAACCTTGTCTAACACTGGGATCCAGAAGAGTAGTAGCATTTGTTAGAATAGAAATTGGTACTTTTCGAGCCCGATCTTTATACAAGATTTTAATATTAATGATTAGGTCTTTTAGATTCAGAGCTAGAGTGGGTTCTCCTGAACCAGCAAAAGTAATTATATCCAAGTCATTATATACAAAGGATTTCAAATCCTCTAATTCCATAAGGTCATTGATGATATATTCAGTGGGTACATAGATTTTCGATTCAGTAGTAATATTTTGTATTTTACCGAGCTGGCAATAAATGCAATTAAATGAACAAGTGCTTACGTCTCCGATTGGATCAATGCCCAATGAAGTACCTGAACGCCATGAGCGCACTGGCCCATAAACATATTTATTTCTAGTGTTTTGAGCTTGAGGCATTATTTCTAATTTTAATCTAGATCTTCCCAGTAATCTATTGATTTTGCAAAATTTTGAAAGTAATTTGAATTTTTCTTGTTGCCTAAAATCAAATTGGCTTTAGCGATCAAATCAAGACTATAAGCGTTATAGGGAGCGTATTTAAACAATTTCTCGGATTTCTGTTTTAAGTTTGTTGTATCGTTGTGTTCAATTTGATTGGAGATTTGAGACTCTAGTTCGATATATTCTTGTATAGTGTTTTGGGGCCCATAATAAGATTGGAAATTTTCCTTGATTGTTTCGATGACTTGTCTAGAAGGAGATATTACAACTCGTGAAATTTTATCATCATTAAGTATAAAGTTATAGGTTTTAGGAAAGGCTATAGTCAAAAAATTATTATCGACTTCATGTGCCAAAGCATTACCTACTATTATATAGTTTTTTTCTTGATGGGGTTTAATATCAGATGAAAAAATTAATCCACAGGGATCTAACATACTAATTAAATTTTGCATAGCTTCTAATGCTGAGTACATATAAAAAATTTCTTTATAAGGTTCTTTTGATTTGGAAAATTCTAAAAGTTCTGGAAAAAATTTTTTTTCAAGTTCAGATTGTTTATCAATTTCATAGTCTTTCCATTGGAAATCTTTTTGGAGGCGGGCTTGTAGGAAAACATTGTCGATAACAGAAAATTGGATATCGTTTCTTAGTGAGCTTGATACATAAAGTTCTTTGAATTCTTGATTAGAATTTTTTTGGAGAATAGTCAATTTTAAGGCATCAAATACAAAATGTAAAAATATAAAATCAAACGTTGATTGAGATTTTGCTCTGGTAATATCTAACAACAAATAATGATAGTGAACACCTTCTTGCACATCATTAATATCTGATAAAATTTTTCGAGATTTTATCTCATCTAAATTTTTTTCAGAAAAATCAGAAACATATAATTCAAGATTATCGATAAATCCTTCATCCCTAGCGGCTAGAAGCAGGTGACGAGAGAAACGTCCAGATCCTGCACCGCATTCCAAGAATTTAATTTTTTTTTGTGGATGAAATTGTTGTTGAAGTTTTTTTAGAATTTTAATTATATTAAGAGCGTTTTGGTAATTAGATCCTGATTTGTGAGGAATGATTTTGGGATTTTTGTCAGACCAAGCTAGCAAGCCTTTTTGCTGATAATAATCGTTTGATATTTGCCAGATAATTGATTCGTTGTACGGAACAAAATCTTCAATTTGTTTAAAACCTGGATTACTAAATTCTAAACCCTCTTTCATATAAAGCTAGCTAACTGAACGTCTATGTAAGCAACGATTTCTTGAGAGATAGGGTCAATCATCATGAGTTTATAATCATTGGATTTTTTTATACTACCTAAGCTAAACGCTAAATTGATTTGCTTGGTCGTGTTTGTCTCAATCCCTGAAAGAGATTCACTGCTTATAAGAGGATTGTTATAAACTGGAATAAAATGCCTATTTGAGCTCAAGACAAAATCACCAAAATGTACTTTTTTAAAACTATTATTCTTAAGCTCAATATCAAGCAGTAAATAATCACCGTAAATATTCGAACTAGCTTTTTTGATTTTACTTACTTTCATATCTAACCCAAGCTCGGCTAAATTAACAGGAGCTTTTCCTACAACCCAGTCGGGGATTGATTCCAAGAACTCAAACTCTGATTCAAGCTTAAAACTAACAGGATCAAAACCAGAACTAATCAGTTCCTCACCTTTATTAGTAGCAAGCCCAAAGACTCCCATACCCAGCCCCAAAGCCCCACCAATAGCCACACTCAGACCGCTAGTCATAATCGCTGTGCCGATTCCAGTGTACTGAACAGCATCGACAGCACCAACTAAACCAGCAGAAGAAAGCTCCAGGCTATCTTTTGTTATTTTTTTAACTAAATTTTTTGAAGCTTGCGGCTTCTCATCATCCTGCATGCTCGTCTTAGAACTCAGATCAGCAGAGACTTTTATAGTTCTACCATCGGGGAGCATGATTTGATTTATATGAGTTACCAGCTTGGCACTGCGCCCAAAATTTTTAGGCTCCTGCACCTCAGTAATCTGCCCAAGCAAGCGGGATCCCAGAGGTAGCTTAAGAAGCTCTGCACTGGGCTTAGTTAAAAAAGCACTAAAATAATCGCCCTCCAAGCTAAGACTTGTATCCACCAAAGTCTCCGGTACCAGCTGAAAATGGAAACCTGGATTATGCATAATCTCAATTTTTGCTTTATAAACTTCCTGAGCTTGCACCATTAGCGGGCACAAAATACTTAAATTTGCTAAGACAAATAGCGCCAAAGTTTTGTTTAAGATTAAAAATAGCCTTTTTCTTAGCATCTTAAGCTCATAAGAGAAAATCTTATGCTAATATTCTATACGCAAAGCTGATTTTTGGCACTAGCCCATTTTTAGTTTTGATCGCGGAGGCGTAGCTCAGTTGGTTAGAGCACCTGTCTGTCACGCAGGGGGTCGAGGGTTCAAGTCCCTTCGTCTCCGCCATTTTAAAAACAAAAGACCTCCCAGAAGGGAGGTCTTTTGTTTTACAAGGACGAGGATAAATAGGGATTGAACCCGAAAGAGGGTTTATTTTTTTTATTGTAAAACCTTACGGTTTTACAGATCTTCGTCTCCGCCATTTTTTATATCATGCAATAGCACTCTTTGGTTAGATGCACCTCCAGGACTTTACGCGATCCCAAATCATTAATCTAATTGTAATAATATTACAATAAAAACAAGTAGTTACAAGGGGATTTGCCTAAAAACGAAAATTCTAAATGTAACAATATTACAATTAGTGCTTGTTATTGTTAGACAATTGCATGATTCGAAGAAGTATCATAAGTGCCAAGCTTGGAAATTATTTCGGTTTTTGAACTTTTCGGAGGCTTGACTTTTTTCATCTTATTTACACCAACATCCTGTCCGCGCAGCAAGGTGTTTATATTAACTCCTGCATTAGCAATCAAATCAAGTACCCTTTGAGCAGGAACAGCAAGAGAAAGCATTCTTAGTTTAGAGAGATTACGAGCTCTTAAACCAAGTGTTGCTAATTGATTTGGCTCAAGTCTAATTCTGCTAGTATTAATTCCTCTAAGTTGCCCCTGTGGATTTGCCTGAAGACCACCAGAATCTCCACAAGCCAGGAAGCAGTTTACTGCAAGTGAAGCCCCGTATCGTTTTGCTAGTTGCAATAGAGAAGTGAATAGGGGATCTCTACACTCATCTAATTGGAATTCTTGTTTTGAGTTCAAACCAGAAATTGTTCCAGAAGTAAGCAACCCTCTTGCCTGAATGATACTTCGAGATAAATCATCAATTGGTTTTAAAACCTCTCCTCTTCTTAGTACATTAAAATTAGTACCAAAGGGATGACCTAGAGTATAGCTTTCATCACCAGCTCTAAGAGTAACCTCGCCTTCTTCAAAGCTCACAAAACTAAAACTATCTTCAGGATTATTCTTATTTATTCTGATTAAAGCAAGATCAGAATTTGGATCAATTTTTAGCAACTCTGCTGTAAATTCATTAGTGTCAACTCTCTTATCTTTTTCAATATGAAACTCAGTATTTAATTTTCTAGAAAGATTTTTGTCCTTAGGTAAAGAAGAGAGTCTCTGAATTAAAAAGTTTTGATTTATATTTGGTTTTTTTTTAAAAATGTCTATTAAAGAAATTATTTCTTTTCTGTCATAAGATCCAGAGCTAAAATCTGTTGGCTGAGTAACTTTAACTGTTAAACCCTCATAACCAAACAAAGCCTCTGCTACATGTTTGTTAGTGACAGCAAGACCATCAGGACTTATAATGACAGCAGAACCACTAAATATGGGAATTTTAATACCTGGGATACCACAACTGATACGAACGACAGCTTCTTGTAAACGAGTTAATTCTGGATCGGAATATATAGTAAGTTGTTCTTTTGTCAGAGAAATAGGCTCTTCTATTATTTTTTTAGAAATAGGCTCTTCGGTGGCCCTTCTTAAAGGAGTTTGAGTTGGTTGGGAAACGGAATTGCCTACAATTCTACTCATAGTTATAAAACGATATATTTATCTTGAACTTTATAAGTAATAACACCTGCAAGTATTTTAACTTATCATTTATGCACTATAAAGGCGAGAACAGCGCTAACCAGGCGTCCGCCATTTTAAAACATATAGCTCAAATCCAATTGTAACAATATTACAATTAGGTTAAGCTCCTACAATAGAAATCCCACAAAAACCTCAAAACCAATTGTAACAATATTACAATTAGCCGTGGGGTAATTTGAAAATTAAGGATTCCGCCACAAAACTTCGTTTTTTAGCGAATCCTTAACAATTTCTGTTTTGTCCCACTCGACGGGTTATATAAATTTAAACAGCCAAAAAAGGTTAAGATATAGTTATGAGCGATGCCAACTTTTTATTTATAGGTCTAGGAATTACCGTCCTAATTGTTGTTCTTAATTTTTTATTTTTCTTTGGTTTGCCACTTATGGTTTGCTATTTCCAGAAAAAATAATAGTGATCGATTCATTTACCAATGCTTAATAAAATTGTTTTTTAATTGTTGCAAGGGGAAGGAATTTTGAAGCAAATTTTAAAACTGGGAATTTTAATTAGTTGTATTTTAAGTTTAAGCTCTATAAACTTTTTACTTGCAGATTCTAGAGATTATAAATTCCAGCATTGGTGTGATGGACTTGAAGATAGCGAAATTATAATCAAATTCAAAAATGAAAATCCCCTTATGCAAACTCAGGCAGATTTGCGTATCGCACCAAATTTTTCTAAGCAGTTTTTAGCCTTGCAAAAAAATAAGGATTTAAATTATCTAAAAAAACAAATTAATGATTTAGAGTTAGAAGGACTTTTTGATTTGGATGATGAAAATCAAATTAATGCTGATCCAAAGTTTTCTTTGCGAAGAAATAGATTTAGAAAATCTAGGGTAATATATAATCTCGATAGAATTTATTCCATCAAACTTAAATCCAATAATTATTTTCAATCCTTAATTTCCAAAGATCAGCTTAAAATAATGGCTTGCAAAGAAGTTTATAAAAATATCAAAAAGCTTGAAAAAGATCCTAAGGTTGAATATGTTTTACCAAACAGGATGTTAAAAATTCAAGCAGAAATTACAGATGATTATTATAAAAATACTTCTTCGTCATGGCCTTTTAATTATGAATCTCAATGGGGTTTGAAAAAAATTAATGCTGATAAAGTTTGGTCTAAGACTCAAGGTGAAAGAACAATAGTTGCTGTAATAGATAGTGGAGTAAATTATAATCATCCAGATTTATGGAATAATATTTGGGTTAATCCTAGTTTGGTGCGTGATGTTAATAGAGATGGTAAAAAAAATCTTGATGATCTTGATCTGAATCAAAACAAAAAAATTGATTCAAATGAACTTAAGGCAAATACAATAGGTTTCAATACTGGCTTTAAAGGTGCCATGGATCCTATGGATTATGTTGGGCATGGTACTCATGTCGCAGGAATTATAGCCGCTGTAGCTGATGGAAAGGGTTTGGTTGGAGTAGCTCCCAGTGCAAAAATAATGATTATAAGAGTGAATTCAAATTCTGGTGCTATCAGTGAAAAAGCTGTTGCAAGGGCAATTTTATTAGCCGCGAAAAACGGAGCGGATGTTGCTAATTTATCTATGGGTACAAGTTATAAACTTCCATTAATTTACGACGCAATTCAATCTGTAAAAGATCAAATGGTAGTTGTCGCCGCGGCTGGTAATTATAATCAGAATATCTCTGCTGATGCCCCCCAAATATCCAGAAGCTTCTACCCAGCGGCATATGATGAGGTTATAAGTGTTGCGGCTATAACTCAAACTGAACAAAAAGCTTTTTTTTCTAATTATGGCTCTGCTGTCGATATCGCGGCTCCGGGTGGATCAGATAGCAGAATTGACAAAAATATAATTTCTACAGACCTTACTAT
>JBEAYS010000104.1:0-2972 GCA_041170505.1 Cyanobacteriota bacterium | reverse complement strand
AGATAAAAACTCTTCTAAAAAATGCTCTGACTGGGTTAATTCACGATAGAGCCCTGTTTATGAAAGGGATTGACGTGAGTTATTTTTATGAAGGTTATAGTGAGTTTCGCATAGATGATTTGTAGGCAGGTTCTCCGAGGGTTAGTAATTTTAAAATTGTGCTTAGACTCGAAAAATCTTCGATTTTTCTCGTATTTTTTGTGTGTCGCTCAATCTACGCATCGACTTTGCCCGTGACAATTACTAACCCTTCTAGACATGTAAGCGACGTCGATGCTTGTTGAGCTAAACTAGCTTATTAAAAAAGTTTACTGAATAGTTTTGATTACATCAAATATCGGTAAGTACATCGCGACTACTATCGCACCAACGATGCCGCCTAAAACTACGATAAACACCGGCTCCATTAAGGCAGTCAGGGACTCGACAGCGTTATCTACTTCAGTATCATAAAAATCTGCAATCTTCTCAAGCATGATTTCCAGTTCCCCAGACTCTTCGCCGATAGCCACCATCTGAGTTACCATTGGCGGAAAAATATCAGATCTACCAAGCTGGGTGCTAATCTGTCCGCCCTCTTGCGTTTCTTTTTGGACATCTTCTATAACCCGCTCCAGCACAGCGTTACTAGCTGAGTCCTTCACTACTTCAAGTGCGGTAATAATGGGTACACCTGATTGAATAAGAGTCCCAAAGGTTCTTGTAAAGCGGGCTACAGCGACTTTGCGGATAATATCGCCAAACACAGGTACTCTTAATACCAAGTTATCTAGCCTATAACGCCCATCTTCAGTGCCATACCAAGTGATTAGTGACGAGTAAGTAAACCACACAGCCACTCCCAAAATCACTACGTAGGGAGATCTCAAAAAATCACTTACGTCAATCAGAGCCTGAGTAAAAGCTGGGAGCTTACTACCCGTTCCAGCAAAAATTGCAGAGAACTTAGGCAAAATAAAAGTTAGCATAAACCAAACTACGATTAAAGAAATAATAATAACCGTAATAGGGTAAGTCATGGCGGTTTTTACCTTATGGGTAAGTTTACTACGCGCTTCCAAGAAGCCTGCAAGCCTGTTCAGGACTTGATCTAAGACCCCTCCAGTTTCACCAGCTCTTACCATCGCCACATAAAGTCGATCAAAAGCATCAGGGTATTTAGCAAGCGATTCAGATAGCGGCACACCTTGTTCGATATCAAGTTTTATTTCCCTCAGATAGCCAGCGAGCTTGGGGTTTTCGGTCTGTTCGATAAGAACCGTAAGCACTCTGAGCATGGCAATTCCAGCCTCGATCATAGAAGCGAACTGCCGCGAAAAAACTACCATGTCTTTTAGGCTAATTCTTTTTTCAAAAAGCGCAAAGCCCGCTGGGGTTTTTTGCTTGGAGTCTTCTTTTTTCTTGCGGGTTTGATTAATATTAATCACCCATAGCCCTTGCTTGCGCAATGTAAACTTGGCTATTTCAATGGTGCTAGCTTCAATTTCACCTGCGCGCGTTTCACCTTTTGTGGTGCGCGCCAAGTATTTATAAACGCTCATTTAGTTTTATCCCGGGACGGATAATATAATTCTTATTTAAAAATCGCATTATGTCAATATTATCCGACAAATTCAGTAAATTCGGAACTTTAGAGTTATTTTTTCAATCTGGGTATATAGATAGTATAAGCATTTGTAGATGAAATACAAAAACCTACCAGATCTATTTTTTAAAAAATCAGAACGCTACCAAGAAAATGTTTTGATTCGTTATCGCAGTCGTCCCTCGGCTCCGCTTATCGACCAAACCTGGAAAGATATCCAAACCAAAATCCAAGAGATTGCTCTTGGACTAAAAAAACTTGGAGTAAAAAAAGGTGATAATGTCGGATTGCTTGCAATCACTTGTCATCATTGGTTGCCTTGTGATTTTGGTATTTTAACTCTGGGCGCAGTGACAGTACCTCTCTATCATAACTCAAACACTGAGACGGTTTCATACATTTTAGAGCACGCCGAAATCGAAGTGATCATCGTGCATAACAAGATTCAACTCCAAAAAATTAGATCGATTTGGAAAAGCTTCCCTAATCTTCGCTACGCAATTGTAATGCAGGATCAAGGTGATATTCCATCAAATGATCCTAAGATTCTTACTCTTGATGAACTGCAAAAAATCGGGCGTGAAGAGCTTGCTAAGACTGGTTTTGGCGTAGAAGAGTTTGTAAATAATATTGATTTAGATGATACGGCTAGCATTATTTATACATCCGGCACTACAGGTGTGCCAAAAGGTGTGGTGCTTTCTCACCGAAATTTTCTAGTGGCGGCTTTGTCGTTTTATCAGTATGTGCCTCTGGAAGAGGGTTTTAGAATCTTATCGTTTTTGCCACTTGCGCATATTTTTGAACGGGTAGCTTCTGAATTGTATGGAATTGATCAAGGTGTGATTTTTTCTTATTGCGAGCGGGTGGAGTATCTCCCAAAAATGCTCTATGATTCGCAAGCTAATATGCTCCCAGTCGTCCCCAGAATTTTAGAAAAAATCCACGCCAAAATACTTCTAGAAGCTAGCAAGAAAGGACCTCTTGCCAAAAAAATCTTCCAGTCTGCGATGCAGACTGGTATCGAGTATGCCAAGAAAAAACTCAAAAGAGAAAAAATTTCTTGGGATCTGGAGCTTAAATATAATCTTGCTTATAACTCAGTCTTAGGTAAAATCAAAGCCAAGTTAGCACCTAACCTTAAGATTTTTGTGGTGGGCGGAGCTCCTTTCTCTGCTGATATTTCTTATTTCTTTTTTGCTCTAGGATTCAATGTTATTGAGGGTTACGGGCTGACTGAGACTTCTGCGCCAGTTACAGTTAATCCACCGTGGGCTAATAAACCGGGCACTGTGGGTCTGCCATTTCAGCATTTTGATGTGAAGATCGAAGAAGACGGCGAGATTGTAGTTCGCGGCGATTCAGTGTTTAAGGGCTACTATAAAGA
>JBEAYS010000103.1:0-29126 GCA_041170505.1 Cyanobacteriota bacterium | reverse complement strand
TGGTTAACCAGACGTTTAAGAATATGCGTTATCCAAGCCTCATTAACCATGAGACAGAAATTTATTTGATCAAAAAAAATTTGCTAAAACAAAAGGTTAAAAAAAGTCCTAACAAAGGGTTTATTTATTTTACAACTTGTTTAATTAGTGCATTTTTTTTGGGATTTATTTTTTGGATAAATAGCTTATCCGATTTACAAATTTCCATAATCTCCTTAATCCTAGATTCAATTCCATTTTTTGATTTTAAGCTTTCAGTCAAACTCATAGATGAACTCAATCAATCTAAACCAGCAATAAGTACTCTTCTGACAGCAAATTTGTTGTTTTTGGGATTTATTGTAGTTGACCTATTTAGAAAAGATGAAATTCTGAGCGATGGTTCTAAAGATTTGTTCAAAGAATCTAGCTCTGCTTCATTTGCTCTTCACACATTGATCTTGTTGCTAATGCTCTTAAGCTTGCTTCTGACTTGGCATCCACGCCCTCAGGTAAAAATTACTACAATTGAATTTGTTCCAACTCAAGCTTCTTTAACAAAAAAACCTCCCAAAAATACTCTTAATAAATCTAATAAACAATCTATAAATTCTGGTAAGAACAATCCCAAACAAAAGGTTTTAGCTCCATCTGGTCTTGAAGGTAAGCCAAGCTTGCCACCTAGCCCACCAAAAACCACAGAAGCCAAACCCGGTCCCAAAGCCATAGTTCCAAAGCCAAAACAAATCTCCGAATTACCTAACCCTTCACAAAATTTAAACCAAAAAGCTCTACCAGCACCTGCTCCTGTCACTAATAAAATTATTGCTGGACCTCGCCCAAAACCAATTAGAGAAGCTCTTATACCTCTTACGGGTACTGCTTCCCAAACTAGCTCCTTGCCTCGCTTAATGGATTATGGCTCGGCCAACTCATCAGAATCGAAGTCTTCCGCTGGAGGGGCTCCTGGACCTAAAAATAGCTCACAGAGCGGAGCTAACGGTACTCGAGGTAATGATTTAGTATCCAGACTTTCTAATATTCCACGAGCCCCAGATGCTGTATCTGGCACTGGCGATGGTGGAAATGACGGCACACCTAGTAATCCCCCACCTAACTCCTATCCTAATTTAGCACCAAGTCTTGCTAGTCAAAGTGAGCTTAATATGGGTCCTTATATGTCTGCTCTTCAACGCAAGATCAAAAGAGCATGGAAACCCCCTAGAGGCACTGAATCCAATCGTATTGTTGCCAATTTCAAAGTACACAGAAATGGGACTATTACTGACTTGAAACTAATAGTTCAATGTAGTTATCCAGAAGCTAATCTGGCGGCACTTGAAGCAATTTCTAACGCCGCTCCTTTTGAAATACTACCAGCAGGTTCTGTCGATCCTGTGGATATAGAATTTACTTTTGATTATAATGTTTTTCAAAAAGCCAGATGGTGATATATAATATTAGATAGAAATTTTTTATGGAAGGCGAAGATCAATTAGTAGAAGAAGGTTTAGGATTGGCTGATGCGGCAGGCTTAACGGAGACTGCTAATTTAGACCATTTTAGTTTTGTAGAATCTTTTTGGAATTATTTTCAAAGTGATTTAATATCTTCAATCCCAATTACTATTTGTTCTTTTTTACTAGTGGCAGTTTTAATTGAAAGATCGATGTTCTATGCAAAAAACAATAGAGATATTTCTATTTTTATCCACAATCTTCAATCTCAACTAGAAAAAGGTAATTTAGAGGCCGCCCAAATGCTTTCATCCCAATTAGGGAGTGTGATTGGGGAGGTTGCAGAAGAGGGAGTTAGATTACTTGCTGTCCAAAGAGAGGATTTTTCACGTGCTTATGATATAACCACCAGTATTGTTACCAGAAAACTTCAAAAATATCTTCCCATTCTTGCAACTATCGGCGCTATAGCTCCTTTTCTTGGTCTTTTTGGAACAGTATCTGGGGTTATAAAAGCTTTGTTTCGTATGTCTATGGGTTCTGAAGGTGCATCTCTCAAAATGATTGGTGAAATATCAAATGCTCTTATTGCAACTGGATATGGATTGTTTATAGCAATTATTGCTGTGGTTTCTTATAATCTATTTAGTAATATTGTAAAAAGATATAACGATGATTTTATGCTTTTAAAGCTTTTGTTTTTAAGTTTTTCAAATATTGATTTTGATATCTCTAGATCTTTTGTTAATTCTCGAGATGATTCAAAAACTGGGACTCAAGAATATTATACCCAAGCCCCGCAACAAGTATATCAAACACCCAGCACTTCAGATATTCTAAATAATACAAGAAAGGCTCAAGAAATTCAGGCTAACGAAAAACCTTCTTATCCCGATTTTTTAAAGTAAGGAAGTGAAACATGGCATTTAGCTCTGGTGGCGGAGACGATTTTTCAGAAATAAATATTACACCTTTAACGGATGTATTTCTTATTTTGTTTTTGATAATGATTGTTATTGCTCCAATGATTAATGAGACGGCTCTAAAAGTTGACCCTCCCAAGGCTCAGCACGGAAAAGCAATTTCCAGTAAGCAAAAAGTAATCAATTTAGAGATCTCGGCTGAGGGAATTATAGCTATCAACGGCAAAAAATTAGATGAAAAACCTATCGAGCCTGATCAAGTAGCTGAAATGGTTTCGTTGCGAATAAAAGACATATTGCAAGATCCTAGTTTTAAGGATTCTCCGTTAAATATAGTAACTGATTCCGAAACCAAACAAAAATACGTTGTAGGAGCAATGGATGCCGCCGCTGGATTAGGACTATCAAAAATGAATATAGTAACAGTTTCTGAATAATGGGTAAGCAATTAGTATTTTAATAACGAAACAAAATTTTTATCAGATAAAATATTAAGGATAATATAAACAAAATGACTATTATCTGGAGTAGAATTCTACGATCATACGTTCATTAACATTTACAGGAATTTGCTCACGGGCAGGTATTTCGACAAATTCACCTTCAAAAGAATTTTTTTCGCGTTTGATATAGGGCAAAACATCTACCCAGTTTTTCATAGCTTCAGTAACAAGAGTCATTTTTTGGCCATTGGAACCAATTGAAATTTTATCACCGGGCTGGACTTGGTAAGATGGAATATCAACTCTAAAACCATTAACCATAACATGACCATGAGAGACTAACTGTCTTGAGGCTCCCAATGTAGGTGCAAAACCAAACCTATAAACAATATTGTCTAAGCGTGTTTCAAGCATTTGCATAAGAATTTCGCCAGTAGGACCGTTTTTACGTGTAGCTTTATCTACATAACGCTGAAATTGTTTTTCGGGAAGCACTCCAAAACTCTCACGGAGTTTTTGTTTTTCTTTTAGAAGAAGGCCGTACTCAGACAATTTGGCTCTTCTTTGACCGTGCTGACCAGATTTATAGGGCCTCTTTGCAACCTCAAAAATCGGCATACCCGATAGAAGTTCACCATATTTACGGGATAATTTATCTTTAGGACCTTTGTATCTTGCCATAGAAAATCAATTCTAGCTTGAAATTAACTTGTTTTTCAAGTAGTATTAGCTATCAAAACTAAAATTGACATTAAGAAATTAAGTATACACAGCTATTTAAGGATTTGCTGAAAAACGAAGTTTTGAGGCAGAATCCGCTTAACAAAAATATTAAGGATTCACTCCCTGAGCCAAGATTTATTCTTAGCTCAGGTTTGAAAAATGGTCGAAGACGCATTTTTCAGTGGATTCTTAAAAGATTATCAAGCCTGCAGTTGTTGTTTTTGCTTTACACTAAATCGAAACTCTTCGTCATAATCCACCATTGCAATCGAGTTTTCCGGAAGCTGACCAGCTAGGATCATGTTAGCAAGAGGGTTTTCGATTTTTTGTTGGATGATACGTTTTACTGGTCTTGCGCCGTAACTAGGATCATAACCAATAATTCCTAACTGCTCGACGGCATAATCAGTGAGTTCTAGATCTACTTTCCTTTCTTTTAGTCTTTCTTTTAGACCCTTCATCTGGATCTGGACTATATGCTTCATCTGTCCGACCTGCAAAGGCTGGAACACTACTATATCATCAATACGATTGAGAAACTCAGGACGGAAATGCTCCTTCATCATCAGCATTAATTCTTCTTTTAATCTCTCTTGGGAGCTAATCTCTGACTCTGATTCAAAGTTACCAGCATTAAGCCCACCAGAGAGCTGTTGGTCAATAATAAATTGACTTCCAAAATTCGAAGTCATAATAATTATGGTATTTTTAAAATCTACTCGCTTACCTTTACCATCTGTCAGATGTCCCTCATCAAGAATTTGCAAAAGAATATTACTAACATCCGGGTGCGCTTTTTCAAACTCATCGAAAAGCACTATTGAATAGGGTTTGCGCCTGACAGCCTCAGTGAGCTGACCTCCCTCTTCGTAGCCCACATATCCAGGAGGCGCGCCAATCAATCTAGCGACTGTATGCTCTTCTTGGTATTCAGACATATCGATTCTTACTATTGCTGAGTCGTTATCAAACAAAGACACCGCCAAGGCTTTAGCCAGCTCTGTTTTACCGACACCGGTCGGTCCCAAAAACATAAACGATCCAATTGGTCGATTAGGATTAGAAAGACCGGCTCTAGAACGTTTAACGGCTTCAGCTACAGCTTTTACCGCTAGATCCTGCCCTATAACCCGCTTGTGGAGCTCATCTTCTAGATGTAAAAGCTTATGAGACTCTTCTTTTAACAGCTTGGTTACCGGTATACCTGTCCACTTAGAGACAATCTCTGCGATTTCAGCTTCATCGATTTCTTCTTTTAGCAAGGTCTTAGATGCTGTCTTAGACGTGGTTTCAGCGGATTTGAGCTGTTTTTCTAAATCTAACAACACCCCAAATTTTAATTCTGCCGCTCTTTGCAAATCTGCTTTTCTTTCAGCATCTTCGATTTGAATTTTGGTGGCTGAGATTTTTTGCTTGATTTCTTTTACTCCGCCAATAGCTGTTTTTTCGGCTTGCCATTGAGCTCTTAGCGCTTCAGCCTTATGATTGAGATCTAACAATTCAGCTTCGATTTTTTCTAGTCTTTCTTTATTATCACCGTTTTCAGATTCAGATTTTAAAGCCTCACGCTCGATTTTTAATTGCATGATTTTTCTATCTAGCGCATCTAGCTCTTGAGGCGAAGAATCAATCTCCACGCGCACTTTAGCGGTAGCTTCATCAATCAAGTCTATAGCTTTATCAGGCAAAAATCTATCACTAATATATCGATAAGAAAGTTTAGCCGCGGCAACAATAGCGTTATCCTTAATTCTCACACCGTGATGCGCTTCGTATTTTTCTTTTAGTCCACGCAGAATCGAAATAGTCTCATCGACAGTCGGCTCATCTACCATCACCATTTGAAAACGACGCTCAAGAGCAGAATCTTTTTCGATATATTTGCGGTACTCATCAATAGTGGTAGCACCGATACAATGTAGCTCGCCGCGTGCAAGTGCTGGCTTGAGCAAATTACCAGCGTCCATAGAACCTTCTGTAGCACCAGCTCCCACGACGGTATGAAGCTCATCAATAAAAAGAATAATCTGCCCTTCGCTGGACTGCACTTCCTTAAGCACAGCTTTTAACCTCTCTTCAAACTCACCTCTAAACTTAGCTCCAGCGACTAAAGCTCCCATATCAAGCTCAATAACTTTTTTATCTCTCAGACCTTCTGGCACATCTTTATTTACAATCCTTTGAGCAAGACCTTCTGCAATGGCTGTTTTACCCACGCCAGGGGGACCAACTAAAACAGGGTTATTTTTACGGCGACGCGATAAGACTTGAATTACGCGTCTAATTTCTTCATCTCTACCAATTACTGGATCGAGCTTACCGCTTGCAGCTATCTCGGTAAGATCCTTACCAAATTTTTTTAGAGAATCCAAAGTCGCTTCTGGATTGTCATTGGTGACTCTCTGACCTTTTCGGACATCGAGGATAGCTTTTTTAAACACTTCGCGACTTATAGAAATTTTGTCAAACATTTTGGCTAAATTTTTGGTATCGAATCCCGCCAAAAACAAGTGCTCAAGCGAGACATAATCATCACCAAAATCTTGCGCGTACTTAAGAGATTTATTTAAAAAATCTTGGGTAGCTGGAGATATGCTCAATTGGTCTTGAGACTGAGCCACCATGCTGGGGCTGGCTTTGGGGCGGGCTTTTAAATCTTGCTTGATTAGATCGCTTAGAGTTTGGGGATTGATTTTTAGAGAATCAAAAATTTTTGCCAGGTGAGAGTGTTTGAGCTCATCAAGGAGTAAAACAGCAGAAAAAATGTGCTCAGGCTCGACCACTGCATGATCAAGACCCTTAAGTATTTCTTTGCTATTCATAATAGCCAATTGCGTATTACGAGTAAATTTATTTAAGTCCATATATTAATTATATTATTCCCAAAAGATTTTAAATTTAGACTCAAATTTTGCTAAAAGAAAAGAAACAAAACTGCTCAAGATAAAACAAATCGCCGTTCCAAAAACTACCCCATAGCGCGGAAAGCAAAAATCAGCCAAAAGCGCATATACAATTAAAGCCAAAGACCCAAGCGCGCTATTAGCAAAATAATTTGGCAAAATTTTACTTCCATAAGAGTAATGAATAATAATTAGTAAGCACAAATAGGCCGTTGGAAACATCGACATCAGCGCGCCCAGAGTAGGACCAGAAGTTTTTGCAATTAGTACCGTAATCATCACCATAAAACCAGAAAATAATGCCCTTAAAAAAATATGATTATTAGTAACTAAAGTCTTTTCAGCTACTGCTTTTGGGAGCTTAAGGTTTATTATAAAAAATTGGAATAAAATTATCGATACCACATAAATCATCGTTGATACACTAAAACTATCCAGTCCAAAAATAACAAGCGGAAACGCGCCCAGAAACCAGATCGTAAGAGATACCAAGCAAGAGAGCAAGATAGAAATAATTCTGTTTTTTATAAAACCCGTAAAAAAATTAGCTGAAATAATATAGCTAAAAATCAATGCAAATGATACTCCCAAGGGAGCTGGTATCATCGGCAAGACCTTCTCAAACCCTTCTGCTGTTAAGACCAAGCCCAAAAAGAAAAAATTCACGACTATAGTTGATGGTGCTGAAATAACAAGACCAGAAAATTTATGCGGTACTTTTTGAGCAAGCCAAGCTTGCAGTCCCACAACCAATCCACCTAATAAAAAAGAGCTAATCAGCTGGATGGTAAATAAGAAATTGTCCATTTGCTAAAATTATAGTATGAAAAATATTCTTGTAGTTTTAGCGGGATGCGGAGCCAAAGACGGAGCTGAAATCCACGAATCGGTTCTGACCTTACTGGCTATAGATAAAGCTGGAGCTAAGTATCAATGTGCCGCCCCAAATAAAAACCAAAAACACGTTCTAAATTTTATTGATGATAGTGTGCTTAACGAAACTAGAAACATCATGATAGAATCTGCTCGCATCGCGCGAGGTAAGATATTGGATCTAGCTGAAGTCTCGATGAAGGATTATGACGCGCTGGTCTTACCTGGCGGCTTTGGAGTGGCTAAAAACCTGTGTTCATTTGCTTTTGACGGTGCTGATGCTAGTATCGAGCCTGAAACGAATCGCATCATCAACGAAGCCTATGATCTAAAAAAACCTATCGGAGCGATCTGTATCGCTCCAGCTTTAGTGGCACTTGCGCTGGCTGATAAAAACCCGGATATAGTGATGACTCTGGGAACTGCGCCAGAAGCTAATTCTAGCCTAGAAGCTATCGGGGTCAAATGGAAATCCTGCCCGACTAGCTCAGTGATTTGTGATGAAAAGAATAAAATTGTCTCAAGCCCAGCATATATGCATGGCAATTCCAAGCTCTCAGAGCTTGAACAGGGGATTACTCAATGCATTAATACTGTAATTAAGATGTGTCACCACAAAGTTACTGCTTAAAGAGAATCTAGTTGCGCTGTTTATTCGCAATAAAATTGAGCAGATCATGGTCCTAACTATTTAAAGTCATCTTGACCCCTGTTATTTTCAAATAGTTTTATTTATCATTTTAATCAATGAAAAATGAGACTAAAAACCTATTAATTAATGCCTTATTTTTCTTTTCAACTGCTCTTTGGAGCCCTCATGGAATTCTAATGTTAAAATACATATTGGGAGGAAGCTCAATACCTTCATACTCATATTTTCTTACACTCTTAATTTTCTTTTTGGGTTTATACCATTAACTTGTGGCCTTTTTATTAGCGAATATTATGGAGATAAAAATCATGTTACAAACAATCAATAATATTATTTATGAAAACTATATCTTTGTTATTTTTGGAAGTATTTTCCTGGTATTTGCTTTTTTTGGATCAATTTTTTTGTTCTTAAACAATAAAAATCACTAGCTCAACAGCTTAGAGCTTGATATATAATCCTCAAGTATTTTTTTAAAACGCGAGCTTATGCCCTCACCGCGTAAAGTGGTATGTAATTTACCATCGATGAAAACCGGTGCTGATGGCTCTTCATTATCACCTGGCAAGCTAATACCGATATCTGCATACTTAGATTCGCCGGGACCATTTACGATACAACCCATAACAGCTATTTTGATTTTTTCTACACCAGGATATAAGTCTCTCCAGGAGGGCATTTGCTGGTCGATAAAAGAATTTATATCCTGAGCCAACTCTTGAAAATAACTACTTGAAGTGCGCCCGCAACCAGGACAGCTGGTAACCGAGGGCTTAAAATACACAAGCTCAAGAGCTTGTAAAAGTTCTTTACATGCTTTAACCTCTAGAGTCCGGTCATTGAGCGGGTTAGTGGAATCACCTACACCGGGAGTGAGAGACATTCTAATAGTGTCACCAATTCCTTCCATCAGCAAGGCTCCAATAGCTGATGAGCTGGCAATCATACCTTTTATTGGAGTGCCAGCTTCAGTTAGACCTAGATGTAAAGGAAAGTCACAAGCTTTAGCAACAAGGCGATAGATATTAATCAAATCCGGAACTTCAGACATTTTTACGCTGATTATAATTCTATCATCCGCCAAACCCGCTGACAGAGCTTGCTCTGCGCTTCTAAGAGCGCTTGCTTGCATCGCTTGATAAATTACTTCTTTAAAACCAAGACGCGCATCAAGTGGTTTACTAGAATTAATTTCCATAAATTCAGTAAGCAAATCTTGATCAAGTGAACCCCAATTAACACCGATACGAACCGCTTTATCATTAGCTTTTGCGATTTTGATAATGGTATCAAAATTGTAATCATGTTTATCGCCGTATCCAACATTACCAGGATTTATTCGATATTTAACAAGAGCCTCGGCGCACTTAGGAAACTTCGCTAAAAGCAAATGTCCGTTATAGTGAAAATCTCCAACTAGCGGCACATCTAATCCTTCGGACAATAGCTTTGCTTTTATCTCAGGAATAGCAAGTGCACCAGGTTCATCTTTTACAGTGAGCCTGACAGCTGAAGAGCCCGCTAGAAATAAATTTTTTACTTGCTCTGCGCTAGCTAGAATATCCTGAGTGGGAGTATTAGTCATTGATTGAATGACTATAGGGTAATCCGATCCAATCGCTAGATTAGAGGTTAACCTTACTTGCTTAGTTTTTCTGCGCAGAAAGCTCATAGCTTATAAATTTCAATCTTATCAAACGACGCACTCCTGATATTTCATAGGTTCAAACCCCTAAAATCAACAACTTACAAAGCAAACAGGTAATACAGTTAGCTAAAATAGTATTTACCAGAGATCTTCTGGTTAAATGTCAGTAGCACTAACAAAAGAAACAAATTCTTTGGCCAAGAATGATATTGGCTTAGTTAGTGCTGGAGAAAATTTACATACAAATTCACCAGAAACACCAAAACCAATAGACACTAATCTAATACACCAAGCTAATACTCAAGATCAAAGTCCACCTATTAGCCCCCAACCACCCAATAAGACCTGGGAAAATTTCCGTAAACTTTTTACAGATAAAGGCCCTCCGGGATTTCAAGCATTAAGAAATTACTTCACATTAAGCTTAAACAGTGTGGGAATTATATTTAATTTTCTTGCAGTAATAACCGGAAACTCAAATATTGTATCTAAAAAAATCTCTGAAAAAATCGACAAGGGATCAGAGTGGTTCTCTCGTTATATTATTCCGCTGAGTTTTGGGTGGAATGGTATAGAGGCACTTGTAGGCAACCGAGCTGTAGAAGCGGTCGCTAGAATAATTCCAGCAATTTCATTTTTATTCTTACCATTTTACAACCTAAACATCGCAACAGGAGTGAGCTCTGGCTTGCAGTACCTATTTGAACTAGTCAAAGACCGGCACGGCGGCAAAAATCCTGCGACACATTCTATAAAAGAAAACGCTAAGCAAACAATCCAGACAAGCCTAGCGATTTTAAAAGATATTTTTACTTTTAATAGTACTCACGAAGACTTCAAAAAACAAATCAGCACAGCATTTATGCTTATTGGTAGTTTTGGAGGCTTAGCATTTGCTTCAAAAGACCGTGATAGTTACCTTGCAAGATTTTTTGGAAATATGAGAAATATTGGGGGGCTTGTAGCCGATTGGAAATTAATTTTTAACGATGTTAAGAATAATATTAGAAGAGCATTTGATTTACGATTAGTAGGAAGCTTATGTAGTACGGCTTCTATCATGAATATAATAATGCGTTGGGTAAATCCTGATCTAGCTAGAACTCTAAATCATATCTCCATAGCGATAGATGATTTTGGACTTACCTATTGGGCACAATGCTCAAAGAGAGATAATGATGAACAATTCGCTGATAAAAAACTTGGACCTGCTATGAGCTAGTCAAGGAGTTGGTTAAAGAGTAAAATTTAGCTAGTGTTTATCGAAGATCAAATAAATAAAATCTCAACAGAGCCTGGTGTTTATTTATTTTTTGACCAAAAAGAAAAACCAATTTATATCGGCAAAGCCATAAATCTAAAAAATAGAGTTAGATCTTACTGGAACGAAAACAATTGGGACGAAAGACCTAAGCTTAGAATAATGGTTCCGCAAATCAAACGCATAGAAACCATTATCACCAAATCCGAAAAAGAAGCCCTTATACTAGAATCCAACTTGGTTTTTAAGCACCAACCTAAATATAATGTTCTTCTAAAAGCCAATAACAAACAGTTTCCCTGGATAGTCATCACTTACGATGAAGATTTTCCGCGCCTGCTTCCGGTTCGAGCGATAGAACAATTCAAAAAAAAATCCAAGGGTTCAAAAAATAAGTTTTTTGGTCCTTATACTAATGTCTCTGCGATGTATGAGAATCTGAACCTCGTAAATGAGTTATTTCCGCTTCGCAAAAAAAGAATACCGCCTTTCAAGGACAGACCTTGCCTCAACTACGACCTTGGTAAGTGCCTAGGACCCTGTCAGGGATTAGTCTCTAGAGAAGAATACCAAGAGATGCTCGATCAAATCGAAATGCTTCTAAAAGGAAATTACGGAGATCTAAAAAGCATTCTAAAAGAAGAAATGCTTAGATACAGTAAAAACCAAGAATACGAAAAAGCTGGTAAAGCGCGGGATCGCATTAAGGCTCTTGAATCCTTTAATGAAACCCAAAACGTCATCTCTGAAGACACTAAACTTAACCAAGATATTTTTGCGGTAGTAAAAGACGAAAATAGCGAAACAGCTTGCGTGCAGATTTTTAAAACTCGCGAAGGCAGGCTAGTAAACAGAGATACTGTCGAGCTTGCTAGCACTCAAGATGAAGAAAAAAACGAAATTTTTAGATCTGCCTTCGAGCAATATTACTCTCAATTGCCAGAAGAAGAAATTCCAAAAGAAATAATTGTGAACTATGAAGCTGACCTAGATGTGCTTACTGACTGGCTTTCAGAGCGGAAGCAATCAAAAGTAAAAATCTACAAACCAGCCAGAGGAGAAAAACTCGCTCAGCTCAAACTCGCGGAGCGAAACGCTAAAATCATCATCGAAAAACTCAAGCTCGAACAGCTAGAAGAAGCAAATAAAAATATTAATCAAGCCCTAAAAAATCTCCAAACAGAGTTAGATATCCGCACCGAAATAGGTAGAATCGAATGTTTCGATATCTCTCACCTGCAAGGGAGTTCTACAGTAGCTTCCATGGTCTGCTTCATAGATGGCATGCCCTCAAAAGACAATTACCGAAGATTCAAAATTTCAAAAGACCAGAATAACGATTTTGCTTCTATGCAAGAAGTCGTACGAAGAGCTTACGAGAAAAGGGTCTTGGAGCCGGATGTATTACCCAATCTAATTATTATAGATGGAGGTAAAGGACAATTAAGCTCAGCGATGGAGGTGCTCAAGGATCTAGGACTAGATTATATCCGTACTGTGGGTCTTGCTAAAAAAGAAGAAGAAATCTACTTCCCCGATGGTAAAAAACCTCTAGTCCTAGATAGAAGATCCCCGGAATTATTCTTAATCCAGAGAATTCGAAACGAAGCTCATAGATTTGCTATTACTTACCACCGAAAACTTAGGTCCAAAAAATCGCTCAAAAGCAAGCTCCAAGACATTCCTGGCATAGGACCGAAAAAACAAAAACTACTAATCACAAAATACAAAAGCCTAAATAAAATAAAAGAAGCCAGCTTAGAGGAACTGGCTTCTTTACCGGGATTCAATATGGACTTAGCACAACAACTTAAAAATTCTATAGGGGCTGTTTAGTAACGAGTACTCAGGAACCCACTCCAAAACAGCGTTTGCAAGTGAATCCTTAAAAACACCTTATCAAGGCAGAGACACTATCTTAATCAAGACTCTGCCCCGAAGGGTTGAGGACAAGACCTAGGGTCATGTCCTCCTATTCGAGATCCTCTTCTGGAGCCTCTGGATCGACTTCATCATCCATGCCAGCAAAATCTGCTGAGTTTACTCCGATTAATTGAGCATTTCTAGCATCCATCTCAGCTTTTACTTTAGCTTCGATTTCTTTTAGAATCGATGGATTAGCCTTAAGGTAAGCGATAGCATTATCACGGCCTTGACCAATCTTCTCTCCGTTATAGCTAAACCAAGCACCAGCTTTATTAATGATGTCAAAGCCAGTCGCTACATCGACTACACAGCCTTCAGAATTAATACCAGTACCGAACATAATGTCAAACTCAGCAACTTTAAATGGAGGGGAAATTTTATTTTTTACGATTTTGACTTTTACGCGGTTACCGATACCTTCACCATCTTTTTTGATAGTTTCTACACGGCGAATATCCATCCTGACACTTGAGTAAAACTTCAGTGAATTACCACCAGTAGTAGTTTCTGGTGAACCGAACATTACGCCGATCTTATGACGGATCTGGTTAATAAACACTATGGTAGTGCCTGTTTTAGCAGAGATCGCTGTTAACTTACGAAGGGCCTGTGACATTAATCTAGCCTGAAGACCTGGTAACTGATCACCCATCTCACCGTCTATCTCAGCTTTTGGAACAAGAGCCGCCACTGAATCCACTACGATAATATCAACAGCCGCTGATCTAACTAACTGCTCTGTAATTTCAAGAGCTTGCTCGCCTGTATCAGGCTGAGAAACAAGTAGATCATCAGTATTAACTCCTATCGCTTTAGCGTAAACAGGGTCTAGAGCGTGCTCCGCATCAACGATAGCGGCGATCCCACCTTGCTTTTGTGCCATCGCACAAATCGTCATCGCAAGAGTAGTTTTACCAGAAGATTCTGGACCGTAAATCTCAATAACTCTACCTTTTGGAATACCACAAATCCCCAGAGCCAAATCTAAGCTCAGAGCACCGGTAGGGATGATTTCCATCGCCACTGGCGGCTTATCACCCAAACGCATAATTGCACCTTTACCAAAACTTTTTTCTATTTGAGATAGAGTATTATTTAAGGTTTTCAACTTTTCTGTTTTATCTTTTAGTTCTTTTACCATTTCTTTTTCCTTTGTTGCCATTTTCTTATTTCTCCTTAAATTCTAACTGCTGAGTCTATTTCAAGCTAATAAATACGTTTAACACAGGATTTCAAGGGTTTACCCTAGGGTAAATCTTGAAGCTTGGGAATAATAGTATTTCGTACTTTCGTATGACTCTTACTTATATAATAGCTTAGTCGTCTTGTAAGCGCAAGAGGTTCCGTGATTAATTTATTTTAATTTTTGCGCGAACAAAAATAAGCGCGAACATAACAAAAACTCACAACGCATGCAAATAACAGCTCACCCAAAAAACCAAGCGCTAAAAACTAAAATCTAAAACCCACGCAGAAGTGCCGCCGCCGCTACCTTCTCCAGAGCTATAAAATATGCCGCTTGCCTAGTGCCAATGTGTTTTTCTTCGCAAACGTGAATCACATCCCAAAAAGCTTTGTGCATGCGCTTATCAAGCTCCTCGACATTGCGCTCATACTCCCAATAGTACTGCTGAAGATTTTGAGTCCACTCAAAATAGCTCACAATCACACCACCAGCATTAGCAAGGATACTTGGGACTATAAAAATATCTCGTTCAAACAAAACAGCATTACCCTTAGCTGTAGTCGGAGCGTTTGCCGCCTCGATAACAATTCGAGCATTAGTTTTTTTGGCAACACCCTCAGTAATAGCGCCAGAGAGCGCGGCTGGAATCAAAACATCACAATCCTGCACCAGCAGATCATCTCGCTCGATATCAATAGAACCCGGAAATCCATTTAGATTTTCAGCATTTGCTTGCTCGTATTTTTTTAGAGCTTCAACATTAAGACCTTCAGTAGAATAAACCGCACTGATGGCGTTGCTGATGCCGACTACTTTTGAGCCGAGTTCTTCGTGGATGATTTTAGCGGCATAATAGCCCACATTTCCAAATCCCTGAACAACTACTTTAAGATCTTTTGGATCGAGGTTTTTGTATTTGCAACATTCTCGAAGCATAATAGCCACGCCCCTTCCAGTGGCTTCAAGGCGCGCTGAACAGCCGCCGAGCTCTGGAGGCTTACCGGTAACAACAGCAAGCGGAGCTGTGTCAGGATGAGCCTTTGAGTACTCATCATAGATCCAAGACATAATTTGTGGAGTGGTGTTTACATCGGGAGCTGGAATATCAATATGAGGTCCGATATTATTACCCAAATGCGATACCAAGGCTTTTGTTAAACGGCGCAATTCATGCACCGAAAGAGTCTTAGGATTAACAGCAACTCCGCCTTTAGCTCCGCCAAATGGGATATCCACAAGAGCTGTTTTCCAAGTCATCAAATTAGCCATATTGCGCACTTCAGCGAGATCGACATCTTCGTGGTAACGAATGCCGCCTTTAAATGGCCCGCGAGCATTATTGTGCTGGACTCGATAAGCTTTCAAGGGTAAAAGAGTCCCATCATCCTTGCGTAAGGGAATCTCCATGATGATTTCCCGCTTACAAGTGTTTAGATACGAAAGTAAAGTGTCATCGATTTTATCGTTCTCGTGCAGTCCATGCCGCCTGTTTAAAATGAAACAAGTCTCAGCGTTGTAGCAAGTCTTGCCCTCGAGTGTGTTTTTAGGCCAAGCTGAATCGGATTCCATGTTAGTTATTATTCCCTGTTTTAATAGATCTTCTAAATTTTCGTGCTTAATATTCATTTTTCCTCCTTAACGCCATTGTCAAGGCTTATAAGATAGTATTTTAACAGATACTTAACCATGCGCCAAATTCGATTAATAAAATACCTAAAGGACCGTTACAAAGATATGAGTGCAAGAGAAGTCAAGCGCGCGCTAGATATGGGAGCCTGCTTAGTAAACGGTAAAATCGAGCGACTTGGTTCGCGCATGATAGACACTCAAAAAGATAAAGTAAAATTCAAAGCCATAAAAACTCAAGCCCAAGAAAAATTAGTTATCAAAAAAGAAAATATTATTTTTGAAGATGAAGATATTTTAGTCTATAACAAATCAGCTGGGCACGCCACTATGGCAGTCGAAGGTAAAGGAGCCAATCTCCACGATTGCCTTAAGCAAGAGTTGAAGTATAAATTCCTAGAACCTGCTCACAGACTGGATAAAAACACTAGCGGACTTTTGATATTTGCAAAAAATAAAAACTCCCATAGTCTTTTAAGCGAAATGTTCGCCAATAAAAAAATCAAAAAAACATACCTAGCAATCATAGACGGAAAGTGGAAAAAGAAAAATCTAAAAGGTCAAATAAAAAACTATTTATGCCTGGAATACAAAAAAGGTTCGATGCAAAAATGGAAAGTAGCTGAGCAGTTGAGTCCTAGCGATATAAAAAACCCTAAGTATAAATCAGCGATAAGCGATTATGAAGTGCTAAAAACTTTTCAGGATTATAACCTGGTCCAGCTCAATCCGCAAACGGGTCGCACCCATCAATTAAGAGTGCATATGGCGTATATAGGATATCCTATCTTAGGAGATAGTATTTATGCTAAAAGTTTCAAATGCTCAAAATTAGCTCCTAGACAGCTTTTACACGCTGTTAAACTGGATTTTAACCATCCCATAAATAAAAATCTTCTTAGCCTAGAAGCTCCATTACCAGATGATTTCAAGCAAATCTTAGATTAGATTTTTTAAATCATTCGGTCTAGAGTATTTAGACTATTGATTGAACTGCCGATACATATTAGTAGATGCGAAGACTTGTAACATTAGCACTAATATTGCTAATGAACTTGCTACCGCATCCTGGAAACAAAATTCGCGCTACAGCTTTTCAGCTTATTGCTTCAAAAGCTGAATATCGTTCAAGCATAGCCGGAGAGTGGGAAGTCATAACCAAAGTTATTTGGTCTGATTGTCCTTACGTTCAGGAGGGGACAAGTTCAGAAAGTAAAATTATTTTCCATGATATAAATGGAACGCTTTATCCTGAGTGGGATGCTAATGATTGGCAATTGGTCAGAGACAAGAGCATAGATTTTAATTATGATATGAGCCTGCATTGGGAGCGGGAAAGCAAGCTTATCGAAGATAAGCATTATTGGTTTGTTAAATCAATTAATGACTTTAGGTACGACAGAGAGAACTTTACTGGTAAGAGCGTTCACAAACAATATCTCAATGGAGAATTTGTCGGTTCCTATATTACAAAATCTTTTTTAATTAAATCCAAAAGCTTAAACGTTTCATAACATAAGCTGGGAATACAGGTTTTAGGTCAGCTAGCCTAGACCAAATGGGGTGCAAGAGGGGACATGTTTAATCATAGTAAAAAATATAAAAAAGCATGCTCTATATTAATTTTTACTATTTTGGGAGCATTGAGTTCTTACCTTTTTTGTCCAAAAGTAAAATCAGCTTCGGATCTAGTTTATGAACCAAGAACAGGGTTTTCATCAGCCAAGGTATACCCTGGAGCCTGGTTAGATATTGGTTTTGCTGTTGAGAATAAAGAATTAATTGATTCAAATCTTGTAAACGAAACTGCCAAGCAAGCCTGGGTGGAGATTAATCTACCACAACAATTAGAATTAGCTTGGGATAAAGCAAAAGATTGCAGAATTAAATCTGGTAGTCAGGATATTGTCCTCTGTAATTTGGACAGTATCAATCTAAATTCGAAAAAATATAAAAACTTGAGCTTTAAAGTAAAAGAAGAACCTAATAGTTGCGGTCAGGATATGGAAATTAGAATAAAAATCGTCTCCAAAACTCCAGACTCAAACTTAAGCAACAATCTTAGTAACTCATATCGAATTTCAACTATTTGTGCTGATAATAAACTTTATGTACCAACAGCGCATCTAAAGCAAGTTAGCCTAGATGAAAAATTTTATTACACTATGGTAGTTGGTAACGAAAGCAATACTATTAATCCCTATAGTAACGATAATGCTTACGCCGTTAGCACTGAAACTCGCTTGCCAACTGGTATGCAATTCCTAGCATCGTCAGTTGATTCGGAAACCAAACAAGCTCATTGTAGTTATTTTCCAGAAAGAAATAATGCAGTAGTTTGTGATTTTAACAAATTATCTAATGGTGAAATTAAAAATCGCAGAGATTTACTTTTGAAAGTCTCTGATGATCAGCTTTGTGATCAAGATGTAAGTATCACCACGACAGTAAATTCCAGGAGCTTTGATCCTAATCCTATGAATTCTACTAATACACATAAGTTTAAAGTGAGCTGTAAAGGAGAGGCAATGGTAGCATACCTAATACCGACTGATCAATAAAAATTTTGTCTGTGAAGACATAGCGGGGAGGGAGATCTGATGAGCTCATCAGGTCTCTCTTATTTTTCTCCTACTACAATAGCAATCGCACCGAGCATGAGATCTCTATAATAACTTCTTGTAAAACCAAATCTATATAAAGCTTCCGAGAGTTCTCTTTGGGAAGGCCAGGTCTCTAAAGAATTGACTAAATATTCATAAGCCGCTTTATCATTAGCCAAACTAGAACCTAATAAAGGCACAAACTTAAGAAAAAAATTCTTATAAACCCCGTCAACAAGAGGGATAAAAGGATGCCCAAGATCAAGGCTCGCAAACACTGCTCCAGGTTTTAGTACTCTTAAAATCTCCATTAGAGCCTTATCTAAGTCTTTTACATTACGCAACCCAAAACCAACTGTAATGGCGTCGAAATAATTATCCTCAAAAGGAATCTCAAGAGCATCAGCCTCTATCATATGGATCTTAGGAGGATTTTCACCGTATTTTTTTTGGAGTTTATCATAACCAGTCGTGAGCATTGGTGCACAACTATCTATTGCCGCTATTTCAGAAACTTTGGGAATATGCATCCATATTTCAGCGATATCACCAGTTCCTGTGCAGAGGTCAAGTACTCTTGCGTCTTGAGATATTTTGATACCTCTACTTGCAATATCTACCAATTGTTTTTTCCATCTTCGATGTAAAGAAAGCGTCATCATATCATTTAAAAAATCATAATTGCCAGCAATTCTGCTAAAAAGTTTGTGAATAAATTGTTCTTTATCTTCTACTATCACTAATATAATTTTATCAAAAAAAATATTAGCTGTCAGTTTTTAAGCTTATTATAAAACGGCGGTACTTGGTATCAAAACTCGATGCTGATTAAGTTCTATAAATTCTTTATATGAAATTAAGCTACCAAAGATCATCAACGAAATTTCAAAATATTGACTTACCAAAAGCCCATATTCTAAATATGACATTCCATCTGTGGATTCAGCAAAATCATCAATATCAAAAGACCCCTGATCAGATTCTATACGCTCTGGTTTTATTTCAGCAAACTTAGAGCTGATCAAAGTCCTACGTTTTATAAAATCAGGTTTATTAATTTCATAAATCACTCTAAAATTACCATGGCTTTGTGCATTTATTTTTTCAAGAATATTTGGATTTTGTATTTGAATCTGATCTCGAGTGCAGGGTATACTAGCTACAAATCTTACACTTGGTAAAATTGAAAACTCACCAACAATTCGGGAAATATTCTTTACATTAATAGAATCGTTTTTGGATAAGGTTTTCTCAAGAACAATATCTATATTATCCATAAAAACTAAACAGGGCTTACTATTATTAACTGTAGTCCTAAAAGTTTGTATCAATTCAGGATCAGAATATAAAGTAGGAGCATCTACATAGACAAATGAACGATTATTATTTGCTGATAAAGCTTTTATTAGATAAATTTTTTCATCATTACCTGTACCAAAAATTATATGAATACTTTGCGCTATTTTATCGGATTTTGAGGCATCTTGAAGCAAAATTAAATCTTTTTCTAAAGCTTTATAATCGTTTAAAAGCTCATAAGCAACAGCTTTTGCGGTTTTTGATTTATCAGATTTGCAAATTGATTTTTCGAATACCAAATCTTCTGGCTTGATATTAGTTCTTAAAATCTCTTGCTCTTTTCGATCTAAAGAATTTCTCTTTATAAATGCTTCTTTAAATGGAGTTCTAGCGGGCTCGGGCTTACCTAAAAGCTCTAAAAGTTGTATTTTAGAAATATCTTTGTCATTGAGAGCAATTGCATCACTAAATAATTTTACAAATACAAAATTATGCTTTTGAGAAGCTATGCCTTTTTGCATGAGTTCCCATAAATAATTTGAACAATCGTCATTGTGAAGAAACTTTTTTAACCTCAGAAACAAAGTCTCCAAGAGTCTTTCATCATCTTCTTTAACCAAACCTTGTTGATTATTTATTTGGTTTTCTAGAATCATTATAAAAAAATTTTTTTGAATTTCTAGTTCTTGATTTTGAATTATTGATAGAACTTCTGTTTTGATTTTTGAGTGAAGTGATCTATTTGATAGAATTTCATCAAAGGTTTTAGTTAGGTTTTCATTAAAATCTAATTTAGCAAGTGCTTTTATGATCACGATTTGAGCATTAACAAGCTCAGATTTTTTTTTCATTTCTGAAAAAATTTCTAATAATATTTTTTGTGTCTCATCAACTTTTTCAAATTTAGTTAAGCCAATAGCTAAATCTTCATAAAATATTTCTATAGATTTGTAGTAGCCAAGTGCTTTTGAGCAGGTGATCAATAAATCTCTTAAGATCATGTAGGATCTTTCTGTCCCAAACTCTATTAATGCACGAATCGCATCAGCACTAATAACCCCAAGCTTGCTAACAGGACTGGTTAAATGGGTTACCAATAGTTCAAATGCTTTTTCTTGAATGCTGGGATCTTGTTGTTTCATCCATGAGCACCAATGATTAATTGAATCGTGATTGTATTTGTAAAATACTTTAGGTGGGTGAAGTTTTCGAGGATCTAAAACTGAGGGATCTGATTTTGTTGATGACTTGGATTGGATAATCAAAACAAAAGCTCCAATAGATAAAATACCTACCAAAACAAAAAAAAGTATTGTTTGTAAATCAAATTCCATCATCAAGACTCAAAACATTCTTCGCTCTTGAGGTTTATCCTTAATTCTATTATTCCCAGTAAGCCTAAATCGATGTTTTCTTAAGGATCAACTGAAAAATGCGTCTTCGAAGATTTTTCAACCCTGAGCCAAGAATGAATCTTGGCTCAGGGAGTGAATCCTTAATATTTTTGTTAAGCGAATTCCGCCTCAAAACTTCGTTTTTCAGCGAATCCTTAAAAAATTTTAATCTTCTGGGCGTTTAAAAAACTTTCAATCCGTGAATAATGTATTTATGGGTTAGATGTCAAAGGTATAACGAGGGTAAAGATTCAAATTTTTGAGACAGCAGTATTTTATTAACAGTACCAATGCGGTGCGGGGTTTAGCGACTGTAAATGCTCAGAATTTTAAGAGGTTTTTAAAAAATAGTTATTCCGTTGATATCTGGGTCTTTTAGATTGTCTAAAAGACCCGCCCTTTTTTTGTGAAATACTACTCTACTGGAGAAATTTTTTATTTGGTTCAACAAGTTTCAACCATACTTAAGGATTCCCTGAAAAACGAAGTCAATGCATATTTTGTGGGAATAATAAAAATATACAAGAAAAATCTCCGTTTTTTCGAGTCAAAGAGCAATTTTATGATTACTAACCCTAGGAGTCGATAATTATTTATAAGACTAATTATGACTTTGATAGGTTCAAATATTTTTCAAAAAACTATAGATTCAACTCAGTCCTTAATCCTAGAGCTTAATCTTCGTGGGGGCTTAAGAGTGCCTATCCAAAAACCAAAATTTAGTGATCCACAAAAATTCCTTAATCCCAAAAAAATTATTTTTTTAATAGGTGAACAACATCAAGGTGGTAGCTTTAAAAATATTCATTTTGCACAAAGCAATAGAAGTCTTACTGAGCTTGTTTTACGTTTAATAGAAAATCCCAAATTAAAAATAAAAAATTTTTTCAAAGAGGGACTCTCTGAAATAAAATTTCACCCTGAGTTAGAAATAATTAGTAAAGAAAATTTTATAACTAACCATACCCATCCCTTGGTGACTGCTTTACATCTCAATAAAAATCAAATTAATATACATAACTGCGAGTCAAAAAATCTATTTATTAAGTTTGCTTTGTTATCACTTTTGTACTGCTCATTACCGCATATAAGTAAAATGCCTGAGCAAGAAATTTTTAGAATAAAAAATCTTTTGAATTATTACGAAGATAATGATGAAATCTCCAAAATTATTGAATCAGAATCTAAATTTTTAATTGATAAATTTAGGCTTAAATACTATCAAGAAAAAAAAATCCTTAAAAAGATTTTTATTAATTCCACAGAATTTTTTTGTTTTAATAATCAAATAAAACAAATATTAGAAATAGATAATTTAAAATTTTTAATTCAAGCTGAACTGAAAAAACAGCTTTTATTAAGAGATCAGGTAATTAGCCAAAAATTACTTGAATCTCAATTTGAATCATGCGTACTTTTGATTGGTGATTTGCATCTTACAAATCTAAAAACTTTACTAGAGCAAGTTCAAATTCCTGTAATATCTATAAGTATTTTTTTATAATATTCATACCAAACTAGCTGTTCTACAGAGCTTGCAGATTCCGCCTATAACTTAGTTTTTCAGCAATTCTTTAATAAGTCTTTAAAATGCCCTAAAGCAAACTGATAATCATCTGGAGTATCTATTTCAAATAGATCTAAGTTAAAACCCTTTAATGGAAGCAAAGGTTCAAATACTTTATAAATAAAACCATCATTCTGATTATGAAAATTTAAATTATGAAAGTAAGCTACACCAGCCCACTCATAATCATATTGAGGATTACTGGAAAACCCAAGTATATTTAAATTTTTATCAGTTTTTACAAATACGGCCTCTTGTGTTTTTGCCGTTGAAATTCCGATTACAGTCTGTTTATTTCTCTTAGAAAAATTCACGAACTTACTAAAACTTTTAGAGCTAATAATCAAATCCCCATCTATGAAAAAAAATGGCTCTTTTAAATCTTGGCTACCCAAATGAGCACTATATATATTGCCTGTTTCGTAATAGTGTTTATTATGCACAAAAATTATATCTTTTCGAATATCTTTTGCAACTTTTATAACTTCTTCTGCTTTAAACCCAACTACAATGCGGACTTGATCAAAGTCTTTTAGAAGATCTAACTGATATTTAATTATTGGATAGTCTCCAATTCTTACTAAGCATTTAGGTAAATTAAATCCTAGTCTACTTCCAATACCGGCGGCGGCTATTATAGCGATTTTAGCACTTGACATAATCCCTCCTCATCATATGTAATATAGTCAGCAAGCTGGATTAAAGTATCAAAAGGCTCATGAACTCCTCCAAAAGCAATAGATAAATCAGATTGCTCAAACATACTAATATCATTCATGCCATCCCCAACACAAATAATTCTCTCAAATCCAAGATCTCTAATGACTTTTAAGGCGAAGCCTTTATCTAAAATATTTTTGATTCCAATAATTTGATCATTTTGCATTAGAGCTGATGAGGAAAACATTTTGCAGTTGATTTTATCCTTTAAAATATTTATCCATACATCTAAATTACCAGTCACTATAAAACAATTGTTAGGCTGGGAATTGATGAATTTTTGAATCTTCGAATTGATTTTCACGCGAGATACTATATCTCTCACAATTTCCAAACCTACTGATGAAAGTAAACGAACTCTTAGTTTAAAAGATGATTCAAAATTCAAATGTCCATTCATAGTAGCTTTGGTAAGCGCATAAATTTCTTCTTTGATACCTAAGACATTTGCGATTTCTGGTAGGATTTCCTCTTGGGTAACAGTTCCATCTAAATCAAAACAATATGCGGTCTTATTTTTTTTTTCTTTCATACTAACCTTTAAAAATAAAATACTTTTGGCAAGTTTCTTGAAATAGACCATTTGGACTTACAAAATAATCAGAATCAATTAATTTAAAATTTGAATCCTTAAAAACAGTAAAACAAAAATCCAAAAACTCTTGCTCGGTTCGATAAATAGCACTATATTCAGATGACAAGTTTTGCGAAAAATAATTATTTAAACTCAATCTAGCTGTAGTTTTAGAAATAGATTCTCGAATATATATAACTCCATCATTCTTGATTTTAGTTTTTATGAATTTTAAAACGTTCATTAAATCCGAATCATTTAAATACATACATATGCCAATCAGAAAAATTTTGTCAAACAGAGGTACCGAACTTGTTTTATAGTCAATATCTGATGTTTGGCAAATATCCTGCTCAAAAAAATAACAAGAATTTTTCTCTTTATGATGCTTAAAAGCCTGTCTGATTAACTCAGAAGAAAAATCAAATCCAAAATATGATTTGATCTCGTCATAAAAAAAATTTACAAGTCTTCCTGCACCACACCCCAAATCTAGAACATTATCACTAGGATAAAATTTCATTTTTTGTCTTATTAACATTCTTTCAAAATTATCTCTTATTATTGGTAATTCTGAATCCTTGTTTTGAAGCATTACTGCGTGTAACGCTGTTGCAGAATTCAAAGCCCGAGAATTAAATAAGTGCTTTATTTGTTTTGAATTAATATCTACTTTGGCACCAATTATTCTATTTTCAGAAAATTCTTTCATCTTTACTTTACAATTATTCCCTAAATCAATTAATTTTTTTAACTGATTTATCTCAGATACCTAGGCTAAATTAACTAGATCAAATCAATTAAGTCAGGACAAAAAAAATTGGGTAATAGAATTATAATGAAGCAAAAAGTTATTTTTTTAATTGCAACTGATCATGGTCTGTTACAATTCGGTCCGCTCTATGAAAGACTTCTAGAGGATAATATCTTTGAACCATTCTTTATTTTGGTACCTAATATACAAAGGGAATTACAAGGTTTATTTAGTATTAAATTAATCGATAAAGCAAGAGAAAAATTTGGTTATAAAAATATAGACTTTATTTTTTCTGTAGATGATTTAAAAAGAATGGAACCAGCCTATGTATTTTACCAAACAACATTTAGTATTCAGCATCCTACATGCCTACCAAAAGATGTAAGTCAATTCGCAAAAGTTTGCTTTGTACCTTATGGTTTTTATTTAACAGATTATACATTCAATAAACTAAGTTTGGATTTCTTAGCAAATGCACACACCCTATTTTTTGAATCTCCTAAATCTCTTGAAATTATGGATCAAATGTTGGGACACAATATTGCAAAAATTGCAAAATCAAAAACAGTAATTAGTGGACTACCCAAGCTAGAAGAACTAAGGAAATTTACTGTAGAATTCGAAAAAAATCCTAGGCAATTTGATCATCTTTGGAAAGGGAAAAATACCAAAAGAATCATATGGGCTCCTCACTGGAGCTTGTTATGGAACGGGTCAAATCCTGGATTTTCCACGATACTCAATAATCTAGATTATATCTGCGAAATATTTAGACAAAACAAAAATCTTGAATGTGTTTTGAGAATGCATCCTTTCCTAGAAGATGCCTTAATTAGAAATCAGGTTTTTGATGAAACAAGTCTAAAGCAATTTTTAGACTTTATCGATTTACAACCTAATATGCGCGTAGATAAAAGTGATAACTATTTTGATTTATTTGTAAGCTCCAATGCCATGATAACAGATGGGGTATCATTTTTGGCAGAATATGCTCTCACAAAAAAACCACTGCTTAATACTATTAATAACGATGGGCCATCATTAAACTTACTTGGTGAATCACTTAGAAGTAATTTATACACAGCCATTAATAACGAAGAAATAAAAAATTTCATTCATGACGTCATCTTAAATGAAAATGATCATATGTTTGAAACTAGATCCAAAAATATCGACGAGTTAATAGGCGTGAATCATACAGGCATGGTAGAAAGAATTATTAACTTCATCAAAGAAGATATTAACTCATCAAGCAACGCTATAACTATAGGTGTCTAAAGTAAGACCTGTATATTTAATAGTAGTATAACTCTCAGACCAATCCAATCTGCTTACAGACGCGGTCGGGATATCGATCCTAAAAAAATTTTCAACTGGAATATCAAGAGCATTCATAATCATGCTTCTAATTACTCCTGCATGAGTAACTAAAACCACTTTATTACCTGTTTCATAATTCATAATTATGTCATTAAAAGCCCTTCCTATCCTTCCAACAAAGTCTTTGACGCTTTCGCCACTGGGCGGAGCAAAATTAATTGGATCTTTTGACCATCTTTCCCATAACTTAGGTGATTGATCTCTTAATTCCCAATAACTTTTACCTTCCCAGTCACCTTCTTTTTTTTCAATAAGGCCACTATGCTTATAATAAGAAAGAAGTCCTACCGCTTTTGCTATTACATTAGATGTTTGAACAGTTCTGGCTAGGGGACTTGAAAAAATAGACTCAATACCCATATCACTAAACCAGGCGGGTAACACTTCAGCTTGATAAACACCGTTTTCATTTAGAGAAATATCACTATGACCACAAATTCTACCTTTCATGGTCGCAAAAGTTTCTCCATGACGCACAAGGTAAACTGTTTTTATATTTTCATTTGAATCTAACAAATCGACCATAAGAGTTATTCCTTTTCTACTACAACAGCTTTAAGTTGATCTAAGCCCTTTAATAAAAATACTGAAGTCATTGCTGTGATTGGGATTGCAAGCACAAGACCAATGCTTCCAATTAGCGCAGAGCTTAATTCTGTTGCGATAATTTCCATGTTTAATAATCTCAAACCACTTTCGTTGTATAACAATAAAAACAAGGGCAAAGAAGCACCAGTATAAGCAAGAAGAAGAGTATCCGTCATCGTTCCCATAATATCTCTACCGATAGTAACAGCGTGCGCAAATAATTCTCTTTTACTCTGAGCGGGGTTAGCTTCGTAGACTTCTTGAGTAGCACTCGCAATCGAAACCGTAACATCCATAGCCGCACCCAAACTTGCAATAATCACACCCGCGGCTAGCAATCCTTGAAAATCTAATTTTTGCTGACCAATATTCGCAAGAAGTATCTGAGCATCAGAATTAGCAAGCCCGCTTAAAGGAGCAAGCTTAATTGCAATTATGGCAATTATTCCAGCTATAGAGACTCCCATAGTAGTCCCAATGGTCGCCGCCAAAGCTTTTCGAGTATATCCAGCTATCAAAAACACCGTGACCCCAGTAGCAAAAGCAGACACTAGCACCGCAAGTAAAACAGGATTATACCCATTTTTAATGCCTGGTATCATAAAATAAATTATGGCAACTCCCGTCAAAGCTAGTGATAATAAGGCTTTTATGCCATGCATTCTTCCGAATAATATAATTAGTGAGAAAAACACTAGCATAAGAGTATAAACTACAGGCTCGCGATAGTAATCTGCGATATAAACTTCATCGCTAGAATCATCAATTCCCAATAAATAAAAATGATTTGGCTTAGCAATAATACTATAGGGTTGATAATCTGGGACTATGTTATTAATAAATATTTGCTCTTTTTTACCTTCATTATTAAACTCCAGTTTTACTAATTGCTCACGAAATTCACCAGAGCTTTTTTCTTGGACATCAATAACCTTTGCTACTTTTTGTAAGCTATGGTTGGATTCATTTTCAGCTAGCCCAGAATTAAACCCAAAACTCATGAAAACTAAAAAACTTAAAAATAATAATTTGCGCAAAATCTTATCCTCTTTTTGAACTAGGTAATTTTATTATAGCTAAGTATCTCTTATCTTTTTAGCTTTACCAAAAACTAGGTTAAATGACGTATTAAGAATTCTTAAATACCTCTTTTTAATGATCTCAAACTAGTTATTTTAGAGTTTTTCTGGGCTTAATGTACTAAGGATGCCAAAAGGTCAAAGTTCAGTAAAAAGTTGGAGTAAGCGAATGAAAGTCGCGGCGACTTTAGTTTTGATGGATCAAGAGGCCGCGGCCAGTGTTCTTAGAAATTTTGATGATGATCATGAAGTAATAGCACTTGCAAAGGAGATTTCTATGGTCAGTACTGTCAGTGAAACAGACCAAGAAATTTTATTAAATGAAATGTATGATATCCTTCAAATTCAAAAAGGTGTTGCAAGTGGTAGTTTAGATCTAGCTGAAAGCATGCTTGTTCAGGCTTATGGAGCAGATGGAGCAAACGATATCATCGATAAAATGACTAATACTATTCAAAGGGTTCCATTTGAATTTCTACGTACAATAGATCCCGAACAAATTGCTACTACTATCCAGCATGAACATCCTCAAGTTATCACATTATTACTCTCACATTTAAAAATTGAAAAGGCCGCTTTGGTCTTACAAAACTTACCTGAAAACATTAGATCCAATATAGCAATTAGATTAGCTAAGATGGATAGGACTAACCCTGAAGTACTTTCAGTAGTAGAAAGAATTTTAGAAAGAAGATTTGCAGGTATCATGTCACAAAATGAAGTGCATAATATGGTTGGAGGTGTTGAGTCTCTGGCAGAAATTCTAAATAGAGTTGATCGAAACACTGAAAAACGCATTTTAGAAGATCTTGAGGCTATAGATCAGACTCTCGCGACAGATATTCGTAACTTAATGTTTGTATTTGAGGATATTATCAGATTAGATGATAAATCTATCCAAAGGCTACTTCGTGACATTGACTCAAAAGATCTTGGTCTTGCACTAAAAGGTGCTAACGATGATATTAGATCAATTTTCTTCAAAAACATGTCTGAAAAAGCGGCTAAATTACTTAAAGATGATATTGAAATGATGGGACCTGTCTTGATGAAGGACGTTTCAGAAGTTCAAACCAAAATAGTTGGAGTTGTTAGATCTCTTGAACAAGCAGGCGAGATCATTATTCTTGGTAATTCTGAAGAAGATATGTTTATTGAGTAAAGAGTAAATACTCTTGTTTTAGATTAAGGATTCGCTGAAAAACGAAGTTTTGAGGCGGAATCCGCCTAACAAAAATATTAAGGATCCACTCCCTGAGCCAAGAGAAAATCTTGGCTCAGGGTTGAAAAATCGACGAAGTCGCATTTTTCAGTGTAACCTTAAATATCAAAATTTGAAAACTTTGGTTAAATTAAGAAGTCTTCAAGTTTTGCCCGTTATAATTAAGTAGTCACGGGTAGGTGTCCGAGAGGTTAAAGGAGGCAGACTGTAAATCTGCTCACGCAAGTGTACGCTGGTTCGAACCCAGCCCTGCCCACCATACTATCTAATTCAATCATTCTAGGCTTACAAACTGTTTCATAAAACTAGCTGATTATTACTTGGCAGAGATAGGGTTTAAATC
>JBEAYS010000102.1:0-7108 GCA_041170505.1 Cyanobacteriota bacterium | reverse complement strand
ATTTAATTATTTTATTTTTTCGAACTTTGCCTGCCGATCCTAATTGGGGACTAGAGCATGAATTTAACGCTATTTTCAAACAAAGTCTTAGATTGAGTTTGGCCAGTATGATCGCTTATTTTTGCGGTGAATTTACTAATAGTTATATTATCGCTAAGCTAAAAGTAAAAGACGCTGGTAAAAATCAAGGTGCTCGTATAATTTTATCCACCGTAGCTGGTGAGCTTGTAGATACTATAATCGTCTTAATGGTTGGGTTTTATGGTGCACCCGGTTACCCGCTAGAGATGATGTTAAGAATCATGATGACCAATTACAGCATAAAAGTATTGTGGGAAATCATCGCTTATCCAATTTTTACCAAGCATCTTCTAAAAAAACTTAAGCAAGTAGAAAAAGAAGATTATTACGACTACGATACAGACTTAAACCCTTTTCATACCTAGGTTATAATATAAATCATATGCAAAAACTTTTAATAGCAAACGCCACCCTGGTTAATGATAATCAGGTATTTAAAGCTGATGTTTTAATCGAAAACGGCTTTATCTCAAAAATCCAGCAAGGTCTTTTGCAGAGCGGGATTGACGCTCCTATTATCCAAGCAGAGGGACTATATCTCCTGCCTGGCATGATAGACGATCAAGTACATTTTAGAGACCCCGGACTTACTCATAAAGGGGATCTTAACTCTGAGTCACGATCAGCTGTTGCTGGGGGCATAACTAGTTTTATGGAGATGCCTAATACTAACCCTCGGTGTCTCACTCAAGAGTTACTGGCTGATAAATTCAAACTCGGACAAGAAAAATCTCTTGCTAATTATTCGTTTTATATGGGGACTTCTAACGATAACCTCGATGAGGTCCTGAAGACCAATCCCCAAGAGGTTTGCGGCATTAAAATTTTTTTGGGAGCTTCTACTGGTAATATGCTTGTCGACAATCCTGAGACGATTGAAAAAGTACTAGAATACTCAGCCAGAACGGGTTTGATCGTAACTGTTCACTCAGAAGACGAAAATATAATCATTAACAATAGTAAAATTTATCGTGAAAAATACGGCGATGAGCTAGACGTCAGTTTTCACCCCCTAATAAGAAGCCATGAATCCTGTGTTATCTCTACCGAAAAAATCATCAAGCTTGCCCAAAAGACGCATGGTAACTTGCATATACTCCATCTAAGTACAGCTGATGAAATGAAATTTTTTAGCGATAGTCAGGATATTGACACGAAAAAAATAACAGCAGAAGTTTGCGTGCACCATCTCTGGTTCTCGCAAGAAGATTACGCCACTAAAGGAGCTTTTATCAAGTGGAACCCAGCAATTAAATCTCTAGAGGATAGAAACGCACTCAGGAAGGCACTTAGAGACGGACAACTAGATATTATCGCTACTGATCATGCGCCTCACACTCTATTAGAAAAATCAGAAAAAAACTATTTCAAATGTCCTTCTGGAGGTCCTCTTGTCCAGCACGCTCTAGTAGCGGTTTTGGAACTAGTTCATCAAGGAGTGATAGATATTGAAACCGCTATCACCAAGACCTCGCATAATATTGCAAGAAGATACAAAGTCGATCGCAGAGGATTTATAAAAGAAAATTACTACGCAGATTTAGTACTAGTAGATATGAATAATCCTTGGGAAGTAACCAGATCAAACCTGCTCTATAAGTGTGGTTGGTCGCCTTTTGAAGGTACAAAATTCCGCTCAAAAATTATTAGCACCATTATAAACGGCGAAATAGTTTATCAAGATGGCAAGCTAAAAGATGATTTTAGAGGGATGAAGCTGAAATTTTTAAGATAAATCAGACTTGCTCCCAGTCAAAATCCTTAATGTCTCTTTGACCAGGATTAGCTTCGCGCACCTTGCTTGTCAGCGTGCAAGAATCAACTCCCATCATATCCATATTAGAAGCGCCTGGCGGCACTATAGGCCAAACATTCATCTCATAAGCCATAGGCAGATCTATAACTACTGCTGTTTTACTCTCAAAGGCTTTTTTGATAACGTCCTTAACATCATCGCGAGTCTCAGGCTTATATCCAGCAAGACCGTAAGAATCAGCAAGCTTCACAAAATCTGGACTGCCGTGCTTAAGATCGACATGAGAATATTTTTTTTCATAAAACAAATCTTGCCACTGACGCACCATGCCTAGATTATTATTATTAAAAATACAATTTATAACTTTTAGATCATAAGCCTTGAGAGTGCCTAATTCTTGCAAGCACATCTGAAAACTTCCATCCCCTGAAATATTGACCACGACTTCATCTGAGCGATCATTATCAGTGCCTCGAGAATCTTCAAGAGCCGCCGCACCGCCCATAGCCGCTGGCAAGCCAAATCCCATAGTCCCAGCTCCGCCACTGGTGAGCCATTGATTAGGGCAGTTTATTTCAGAGTGTTGTGCCGCCCACATTTGGTGCTGACCGACATCAGTAGAATAAATAACTTTATCTCCGCCGATTTCATGGATAAGCTTGAGAACGTGCTGAGGACTAATTAAATCCGCTGAAATCGGGTCGTGATCGAGAGGATATTCGTTTTTCCATTCTTGGACTTTTTTTAGCCATTCTTCACATTGAGGTTTTTGGGTTTTTATCTCATCAAGGAGTTGTTCCAGGACAAGCCTAGCATCACCTACGATCGGCACATCAACGACATCGCGCATTTTACGATTTTTACTAACTTCAGCTGGATCAATATCGATATGAATCACTTCAGCATCAGGAGCAAAAGTATCAATCTTGCCAGTTACCCTATCATCAAACCTAGCCCCCACGGCAATTAGAAGATCACAGTTATAAATCGAAAAATTAGCATAGGCTGTGCCATGCATCCCTAGCATCCCCAAAAATAGCGGGTGTCTATGAGGGATTGCTCCTTTACCTTGAAGCGTAGTAGTAACAGGGATATTACAAGATTCTACTAATTGTAAAAGCAATCTAGAAGCGCCTGCCATAATAACCCCACCACCAGCATAAATAACAGGTCTGCGAGCTTTTAAGATTTTTTGGGCGGCCAATTGGATTTGCTTAGGATTACCATAAAGACGGGGTTTGTAGCCTTTTATATCTGGCTCGTAACTATCATCAATTCGATTAGAATCATTTAGCTCATACTCACCGTTCAAAACATCCTTAGGCATATCGATCAAAACCGGTCCAGGTCTGCCTGTCGAGCAAATATGAAAAGCATCAGCAACATAGCGCGCGAGATCCTCAGGTTTTTTGACCAGGTAACTATGCTTAACAATGGGATAAGTAATTCCCGTAATATCAGCTTCTTGAAAAAAATCAGAACCTATTCCCCAAGTAGGCACTTGCCCTGTCAAACAGATAATGGGTGTGGAATCCATGTAAGCATCTGCAATTCCAGTAACTAGATTAGTCGCTCCGGGGCCGCTAGTCGCTAAAACCACTCCAGGACGATTAGCGACGCGAGCATAACCTTCAGCGGCGTGACAACCACCTTGTTCGTGCCTAACTAAGATATGCATCAATTCTTCTTCGCCGTAAAGCTCATCATAAAGCCCTAATAAAACACCGCCCGGATAACCAAAAAATCTTTTTACTCCTTGCCTTCTAAGCTCTTTTAGGAGTGATTTAGCGCCTGTTGATTTTTCATTAGATTGGGGCATTTAAATTAAGTAAGAGCGTAACGCAGCTATGAGCGATTTCGTGACATATATATTATAACAAAATAAATAAGGGGTATAATATAGCTATTCCCATTTTATGGCTAATTTTGACAACTATGATAGCGGCAATTTTTTTGATGAATACTTCTTGGCTGAAAACCAGCCGCGGGAATACGTAAAAGAGCTTTTGGACACTTTTAATAGCCTTAGCACCTATGAAATAAAAGAAATCCAAAAAGCCGCCGAGATGGCTTTTTTTAATATGGGGATTACCTTTACTGTTACTGGTGATGACTCAGGAGTGGAGAGAATATTTCCGTTTGATATTTTACCTAGGATAATAGACGGTCAAGAATGGACTAGTATCGAAAAAGGTCTTAAGCAAAGAGTTCAAGCCTTAAATCTTTTTATTAACGATATTTACCACGAACAAAAAATTATTCGTGACGGAATCATTCCTAGAGAAATTATCGAAAGCGGAGCTGGCTTCCTGAAACAGTGTGTAGGATTGAATCCGCGCAACGGAATCTGGAACCATATTACCGGCACAGATCTAGTCCGCGACAAAAACGGTCAGATGCTAGTTCTGGAAGACAATCTTAGATGCCCTTCTGGAGTATCTTACGTCATTGAAAACCGCCTAATAATGAAAAGAATTTTTCCTAAGGCTTTTGAGACTATGGATATTAATCAAGTGGACGATTACCCAAGTAAGCTTCTTGAAACCCTTGAATTCAGCTCAGCGCCTGAGATTGAAGATCCTACTGTTGTGTTACTAACGCCAGGAATTTATAACTCTGCCTATTTTGAACATTCATTTTTGGCTCAGCAAATGGGTATCCAGGTAGTTGAGGGGCAAGATCTTGTTGTCGAGAATGGTTACGTACATATGAAAACAACTTCTGGACTACAGCGCGTAGATGTGATTTATAGAAGAATAGATGATTTATTTTTGGATCCGCTTTGCTTCCGCAAGGATTCTATGCTAGGAGTACCAGGTTTGATGGAAGTATACCAAAAAGGCAGAGTAAGTCTTGTAAACGCGCCAGGCACTGGAATCGCTGATGATAAAGTAGTTTATAAATTTGTGCCAGATATGATCAAATACTATCTAGGAGAGGATTGTATTCTTCCTAATGTGCCTACTTTTTTATGCTGTAACGAAAAAGAAAAAGATCATGTACTCAGAAATCTCGAGAACCTTGTAGTTAAATCCGCTAATGAAGCGGGCGGATACGGCATGCTCATAGGACCTGCATCTACAGCTCAAGAGCGTAAAGAATTCGCCGAAAAAATAAAAGCAAACCCACGAAACTATCTCGCCCAGCCGGTTGTATCGCTCTCTAGAGTCCCTACCTTGATTGATGAAAATTTTGAAGGACGACATGTAGATTTAAGACCTTATATCTTGCAAGGTAGGGATATTTATGTCATGCCTGGCGGGCTTACCAGGGTCGCTCTTAAAAAAGGTTCTCTAGTCGTGAATTCCTCTCAGGGAGGCGGAAGCAAAGATACTTGGGTCAAAAGAGGTGCACTATGCTAGGAAGAGTTGCTAATAATATTTATTGGATGCACAGATACCGTGAGCGAGCGGAAGATTTGGCGCGCTTAATAGAAGTCAGTCTAAATCTTAATATCGACCTGCCCGAGTCCCAAACCCAATGGGAGCCGCTATTACAGACTACTAGCGATTTTGAAAATTTCAAAAAACTCTACCCAGAAACCACAAAAGAAAATGTAATTAAATTTTTGACTTTTGATTCAGAGAATCCTAATTCGATTTATTCATCATTCACAAAAGCGCGCGATAACGCCCGCACCATTAGAGAGATCATCAGCTCTGAGATGTGGCACGAGCTGAACACTGTATATTTATTTGTGCATCACTGCAAAACCAATAACAACCGCATCACTAACCCCCATGATTTTTATACTCGTATCAAGCGTCAATGCCAGTTATTTACTGGGATTTCGGATACTGCTATGTCTCACGGCGAAGCTTGGCATTTTGGGCGAGTGGGATATTTACTCGAGCGCGCTGATATGACTTCTAGAATTCTTGATGTCAAGTATTTTACACTTCTGCCTAGCCCTCAGCATGTGGGCACACCATACGACAATATTCAATGGAGCTCGCTATTAAAGTCAACAAGCGCACTTGAGATGTATCGCAAAAAATGGCAAGCCATCAAACATGTTAGCGTAGTTGAGTTTTTGCTTTTAGATAAGGAGTTCCCGCGCTCTGTTTATAGCTGTCTAAAGCGAGCAAGAATGAGCTTACTAGCTATCAAACGCTTTAATAAAAATCCTTTGGCCCGCAAGCCAAGATATATAATCACCCAGCTAATAGACAGGCTTGAGCTTCTTGACGGCACTAAAATTCTGAACTACGGACTACACGAATTTATCGATGAGATCCAAAAAGCAATCATAGAGATAGATACAAGTATCGCCGAAGCTTTTTTTGGAGCTGGCCATAGGGAGCTGGCGGAGATATCCTAATCAAAAGAGATATCGATAGAATCTGATATTTCGAATAACAAATCAGCCTTGGATTTAATTGCAGAGAAGACGCATTTTTCAGTGGATCCCTAATAGAACTGTTTGGGTTTAATGGCTCTAATTATTGCATTTACATTTAAAAGTAAAGTTATTGTACAATTTGATATTATGAGCCAAGTTGTCAAATGTAATTACAGCTTTTTAAATATTTTTAAAAAAACTATGGTTTTTATTAAAAAATATCCAAGAGCATTTTGGGAGATCTTTTACAAGACCATATTTTTGAGTTTTCTTAGCCTTTTTGTTTCGATATTGCCTTTTACTCTTTTTTTGTTTGTAATCTTTATTTCTCTTAAGGGAGTCAATGTTTTTTCATTTTATATTATTTTAATTACCACCTTGGCTTTTGCTCAACATTTGACTTTAAGACCACTAAGAATAACTGTAGTCTCTGTTTATAAAAAATATGTGTATGGAGATCTCAAAAGAATGAATTTAATTACCAATTATTTTAAAATTTATCTTCTTACTCTAAAAGAATTTTTTTATGTTGATTTATTGATTATTTTTGCTATAGCTTTTGGTTTGAAATTTATAAATCCAATTATGTTTTTTATTTTTGTAATTATTGCCTGTATTTATATTGCATCGACTCGATTTTTCAAGTTTTTCAAACTTCAACTACTACCATTTACATTTATGCTGGAGCCTATAAACGATGAAAAGAAATTACTCGAGTATGTTTATAATATACCCTTAACATCGATTTTATTAATGAATTTTTATGAGATAATAATTTCATTAGTTGGAATTTTTTCATCTAATTTTTTTAAGTCTTTGGTTTCAAATAATGAGATATTTCTTGAATCAATAGTTTTGAAACTAATTACTGGGATTATTATTTTTACTATCACGGTTTTAGTATCTGTTTTTGGTGATATATTTAGTAC
>JBEAYS010000101.1:0-2572 GCA_041170505.1 Cyanobacteriota bacterium | reverse complement strand
TTGCAGTTGCTTCTTATAACGCTGGCCCGACGGTAGTAAAATTATGGAAAAACAAATTTGAAACATTTAGAGACGCTGATGAGTTTATCGAGAGTATTCCCTATGAAGAAACTCGCAATTATGTTAAAAAGGTTTTCAATAACTATTGGATTTACAAAAAACTTTACTCCTAAGTGTGGAATTATCTGAAAGGTTTTGCAATTAGTATTAAATGGGAATATTAGGACTATAACCCCATGGACTCACTAGCAAAATTACTTCCTGATCTTGAACCAAGTTTACAAATTGTTGGTTTACTTTTTTTACTAAGTTTTTTACCGATCATGGTTGTTACCATGACACCTTTTTTAAGAATCATTCTAGTGCTTTCTCTTTTGCGCCAAGCTCTTGGTACTCAAAACGCTCCACCAACAATGGTCTTGGTGGGACTTAGCTTAGTGCTGACCGGTTACGTTCTAGGTCCTGAGATGAATATGCTCAATAAGGATGTTTTGATTCCGTTGGCTAACAGTCAAATCCGCTTACCATCAGCTCTTGACAAGACCTATGTGATTCTGTCAGATCATATGATGCGAAATGTCGAAACAAAAGATTTGAGATTTTTTTATGAGCTAAGTAGAGAGCCTTTTCCAAAGACTCCCGAAGAAATTAAAGCGCGCGAGCTCTGCACAGCATATTTACTAGGCGAACTTAGAAAAGCTTTTCAGATTGGCTTTTTGGTTTTTGTACCTTTTTTAGTAATAGACTTGATCATAGCAAATATTCTTTTAGCCCTTGGTATGATAATGTTGTCACCTACAATTGTTTCTCTACCTTTTAAAATTATGATGTTTGTGGCCATTGATGGCTGGGATTTAATTGTAAAAGGACTCGCTCAAAGCTTTCATTAGTATTAGGATATAGATATGGATTGGATGCCGCAAACAATTAGAGAAGGACTTTTTACTATTCTGTTTATTTCAGGACCCCTCGTTATTTTAGCGGCAGTACTTGGACTAATAATAGGAATAATTCAGGCGGCTACCCAAGTACAAGAGCAGACTCTGGCCTCAGCAGTAAAAATTATAGGTTTATTTATTGCTTTGATTATTTTTGGCTTTTATATGTTTCAATATCTCTCTAAATACACCAGTGATAGTCTGCAACGAGCTTTTAAGCTAGTGCCTTCTCTGGGCTCATATGTAAAACCTCGAAATAATTTTCTTAGTCGCAAGCCTGAAAGTCAAACATTGGAGGCTCCTAAGCCCGCTACTGAGCTAGAAGAGTTGAAATTACCAAAACCAGGTAGTGGGAAAATGTCAGAGAATGAAATAAACGAACCTGAGCTTGCTCCGTTAAGCCAATCCCAGAGCGGACTTGACCGGCTTGGTAAACCCCCTCAACAAATCAAAACTGAAAATTCAAATCTCAAAAAACAAGAATTAACCGCGCGACAAGCGGTTTCTAGCGCACCAGTCCAACAACCCGCGCGGCAAGCGGTTTCTAGCGCACCAGTCCAACAACCCGCGCGACAAGCTCAAGCCGTAGCTCCCACGCAACAACCCGCGCGACAAGCGGTTTCTAGCGAGAGCGCGATCCCAGTCAGAACTACTCCTCGAGTGGAGCCTGAACGTCGTTCAATAAGTGACGCTGTCAATCGCCTCAAAAGTAATTTCAAAGAACCTGTTGGAACCCCGTAAATATGGAATTATTCACCAACCTTTACAAGCAAAATCTTTTTGATAGCCTTGGGATCAGCGTGGTTGGTCTAGGATTACTCTTAGTGAGGATACTTTCTTTTTTACATTTTGCTCCTGTATTTTCGCACAAGAGCATCCCTTCACATTTTAGAATTGGCTTTTCGATGTTTTTAACTGCTCTTTTAAATTTCAAACTCGCCCAGCAAACCATTCCAGAAACAGGATTTTCAATGATTTACGCTATTATGGCTAATATCACACTTGGATTTATTATGGGATTTACTGCAAACCTGCTGTTTGTAACGGTTACAGCCGCTGGTGAAATGATGGATGCGGCGATGGGTTTTTCATCTGCACAAATGTTTGATCCAAGCCTAGGCAGTCAAACCACGATAATGGGTAAGTTTTTTGGGATGCTTTCTATTGTAGTTTTTTTTAGTATCGGTGGTCCGGAGATGCTTATAACAGGCATCTCTAATAGCATTGATAGTTTTTCGGTTTTTAATCCTATTTTGAATTTCAATGTTAATAAAATTATCCATCTTTGCGGCGATATTATTAACATGGGTTTTATTTTGGTCAGCCCCATAGTACTCACGATCTTAATTAATGACTTGGTTCTTGGGCTTATATCCAGAGCATCACCTCAAATAAATGCTTTTCAAATCAGCTTCACTATTAAACCCTGCATAGGAATTATTACTTGGATTTTGATACTGCCACTTTTTTTTACTAGTATCTCTAATTTTTTCTCTAGTGCATCCAGGTTGTTTTAAGGATTCGCTGAAAAACGAAGTTTTGAGGCGGAATCCGCCTAACAAAAATATTAAGGATCCACTCCCTGAGCCAAGATTTTCTCTTGGCTCAGGGTTGAAAAATCGACGAAGTCGCAT
>JBEAYS010000100.1:0-9519 GCA_041170505.1 Cyanobacteriota bacterium | reverse complement strand
TTAAGGATTCGCTGAAAAACGAAGTTTTGAGGCGGAATCCGCCTAACAAAAATATTAAGGATCCACTCCCTGAGCCAAGATTTTCTCTTGGCTCAGGGTTGAAAAATCGACGAAGTCGCATTTTTCAGTGGATCCTTAAAAATAAAAAAAGCCACACTTGGGGTATGGCTTTTTTATGTTCGATTCGGGGGGACTTCTTGAATGATGTCTATAAAAAGGTGAGTGGCAGGGTGTATTGACAGGTAAAAGATTAATAATTTTTAATCCATGAACTGCTCTTCTTAATTTCACATGCCGAGCAAATAACTATTGGGATAACAAATTTAATCCAAATATTATTTAACTAGCCTTAGGGGCTATTTAAAAAGTCCAAATTTTTCAAGCCTGGCTTAGATATTTTCAAGATCATGATAAGTTAAGAAGAGCAGTTCATGAAATTAGAGTTTTTAGACTACCTCATCATATCCCTTTTCATCAGCTCCCTCCTTGCCGTCAGATTTTTTATTAAATCCGGTTCTGAAAATAATTGTGATTCTTATTTTTTGGCGGGTAGGAAGCTGACCCTGCCTTTTTTTACAGCAAGTTTGGTTAGTACTTGGTACGGGAATATATTAGGGGTAGGCGAAATAGCCTTTAGTTATGGTCTTGTGAACTGGTTATCGCAAGGTCTTTTTTGGTATGTCATTTATTTGTTTTTTGCATTTTTCTTGGCCCCAAAAATTAATTCCAGTAAGCTTCTTAGTATTCCGGATCAAATCGAAAAACATTATGGGCGCAAATCTGCTCTGGCAGCGGCTTTGGTGAATACTCTTTTGCAGACTCCAGCTTCGTATATTTTGTCTTTGGGTTTGATATTTGGGATGATATTTGGGATTGATACCCAATTAGCCACGGTAATCTGTGCTTGCATCCCTCTGGTTTATACGATGAAAGGTGCCTACAAAGCTCTTGTTTATGCGGATTTCATCCAGTTTTGTTTTATGTTTTTGGGGCTTGCTTGCTTATTGCCATTTGCTATTTTTAAATATGGAGCTTGGGATTTTTTAGTGGCGCAGGTGCCAGCAGATCATTTGCATATTACCGGTAATTGGGATTGGCAACAGCTCCTAGCCTGGTTTTTGATCGCTTGCTGGACTTTTGTGAGCCCAAGTTTTTATCAGGTGACGTATTCTGCACAAGATGCTAAAACTGCAAAAAATGGAATTTTACTTGCGGTAGTTTTTTGGGTGATTTTTGATTTGATGGTTACTTTTAGCGGGATCTATGCGTGTGCGGTCATGCCAAACGCTGATCCCAAGCTGTCTTTAGCTCTATTTGCTGGACAGACTTTGCCGGTTGTTTTTCGGGGAGTTTTTTTTGCAGGCTTAATTGCTACCGTGCTCTCGACTCTTGATTCTCTTGTTTTTAGCTCAGCGATGTCTCTTAGCTATGATTTTTTTGGCAGAGCATTTAATCTTAGTGCTGATAAAATCATAAAACTCAATCGAGTCTTTTTAGTCGTGGTGGTTATAATCGGCTTGCTGATTGCGCTTTGCTTTACTTCACTTTTTAAAATAATTTATCTTAGAGGTAGTCTTGCTATTGCATCTCTTTTGATTCCGCTTCTCAGTATATTTTTTCTGGAGAAAAAACCTCATCCAAGTAGAATTTTTATTTCTATTATAGTTAGTTTCTTGGTGACGCTGACTTGGTTTTTGGCTCAGGATCAGGGTCTTATCGATTTTCAAAAAATCGAACCTGTGTTTTTAGGCTTATTAAGCTCTGCTCTTGTCAATTTTTGGCCGACTGGGGTTAAGCTGGGATCGCCAAAACAGCTTCCGTAAGCTCAAAATCAACTCCATCAAGATTGATCGAATCGCCTTCCTGCGCGCCTTTTGCTTTTACAGCGTTAATTATTCCTAGAGCTTTTAAATTTCTGAATAGATAATTTAGAGACTCCAAATCATCTAGCTTAGTGAGTTTCATGATCCGTTCGATCTTGCCGCAATGCACAACCCAGCGAACGCTCTTGTCGGATTGATCTTCTTTTATAATCTCAAAGCCAGTATCATCATGATCTGTAGCAAAAGGATCCTCGTCGATAATGATCTCTTCTGTCTCGCGCGGAATCAAATCCAGGCACTTCTCAACAAAATCTTTTAGTACATAAAGTCCGCGTGGAACCCTTTGGTAATCAGAGTTTACGCCTTCTTGGCTTAGAGTAGAAATCGCAAACAAACCTAAAAACTGAGAATCCGGTAAACTCTGCTCACTAATTTCTTGAAAAGATCCTACCTTCAGTCCAGTGTGCTCCTCAAAGCTTTTGATCAACGCGATTAGCTCATCATCTGGATAGCCTTCGATTTTATTTAGCACGATTATTTGTTTACGCTCATTAAGCTCAGAGCTGTAATGAGCCAGCTCATAATTTACTTGAATGAAGTTGCTGAGCGGGTTTTCGTGAGATTTAGCTTGGATAGCATCTACATTTGAACCAATAAATCCCCACACATCTACCATGTGAATCAATAATCGAGTGCGCTCAATATGTCTCAAAAACTGAAATCCAAGTCCCTGTCCTTCGCTTGCTCCCTCGATCAAGCCAGGTATATCAGCCATCACAAAAGAATTGCCGTCTTGCTTAGAAACCACTCCCAGATTGGGTACTATAGTAGTAAAAGCATAGTCAGCGATTTTAGGTTTAGCGGCGCTCAGCTTGGAGATAAGTGTAGATTTACCGGCATTAGGAAATCCAATAATTCCGACATCGGCAATCATTTTTAATTCAAGCTCAAGCTCTCTTTCTACCGCTGGTTCACCAGGTTCTGAAAAACTTGGCACTCTCATGCGATTAGATTTGAAGCGAGCGTTGCCGCGCCCGCCACGTCCACCTTCAGCGACAAGCAGTCTCTGACCGGGATTAGTAAGGTCTCCGATAGTTATTTGTTGAGCAGGATCTCTTACGACTGTACCCACTGGAACCTTGATGATGAGATCTTTACCTCCGCGCCCAAACATATTTTTGCGCGCGCCTTTATCTCCGTCATCAGCTTTAAAATAGGACTTGTACTGAAAATCAAGCAGAGTAGTCATATCTGGGCAAGCTTCCAAAAACACGGATCCACCGCGTCCACCATCACCGCCATCAGGACCACCAAAAGCCACAAATTTTTCTTGACGAAAAGTACTAGCACCATTACCGCCTCGGCCGCTAGAAACTTTTATCGTGGTTTTATCTATAAACACTTAGCTAATTATAAACCGATAGGGGGTGTCAGCTGATTGAGCTTTTGTTTTACGAGTTCGAGTTCTTTTTCAAGGTCAGAACCGTAGATTTCAAGCAAGCTTTCGACTTCTTGTTTATAAAGCTCCCACATTTCTTTTATATTTTGTCTGTTGAGGCTGATCATTTCCCGTCCTAGTTCAGCATTGCCGCAAGCGAGCCTTGTCATAGACTTAAATCCAGGGCCAATTAATTGTTTTACTTGAGGTAGAGAATCTACCATCTCACCTAAAGCAATGCTCAAAACCAAAGCCAAATGACTTGTCAGCGCGACACCGCGATCATGGGTCTCTGGATCCATAATTACAATTGTTGCTCCAAGTTCTTTTGTGATGATGTTTTCAAGGAGTTTAGTGCGCTCACTAGATTCGCTTAGAACCCAGTTAGCAGATTGAAACAAAGTAGGGAAGCTTGATTCGTAGCCTTTGTGCTCGGTACCAGCCATAGGATGCCCAGCAATAAAATTTTCCAAGCCAAGATTTTCAGCGATTTTAGAAATTTTTGATTTGGTGGAAGCTACATCAGTAATGATAGTTTTGCTAAAAGGGATTTGCTCTTTTGCTTCTACGCGAGCTTTTGAAATCATGCTAGCAATTTTTTCGAGTTGTTTGGGGATTTCGTTTTGGGTACCGCAGAGAAATAAAATATCTACATCAATTAGATCTTCTAAACTATGATCGCGACTTTGGCTCTTACTGACTGTCAATATTTCATACTCTGTACCGCTTGCTAAAAGAGCCTTCTCAATCGATCCACCAATAAGACCTAAGCCAACGATACCTATTTTTGTTTTTAAACTCATAAGCTAATTATAGCCTATCTCAGATTGCTCTAAGCATCAATATAGTATCTAACAGTGGTTACAACTTTTCGACGTTTGAATCTTAATACGGCTTTTAAAAGAAAAGCAGTTTGGTTATGAAGTAAATAATGCCAGAATTTTTTGGTTACAAACTCTGGAACAATAACTGTAATCCAAGTATTTGGGTAAAGAGTATCAAGCTCATCTAAGTAAGTTGTAATAGGCTCTATGAGTGAGTTGTAGGGTGATGGCAAAATCTTTAGGGGTATATCTGCAGTCCATTCTGCCCAAGCTTTTTGGAGTCTTTCGGTAGCTTTTGGATCTAGATCTACGCTAACAGCTTCAACAATGTCAGGATTTATGGATCTAGCGTAATTAAGAGCAGAGAGAGTAACTTTACTTAGCGAAGATACTAGTACGAGTACCACTTGCTTAGAAGGCGAACTAAAATCAGTCACATGCTGAAGAGATATTTGCCTTGCGATACTCTCGTAGTGACTTCTAATAGCTCGGAACATCATGACTATAATTGGGATCACAACTACAATAAGCCAAGCACCTTCAAAAAATTTTTCATAAGTGATGAGCAACATCACAAGAGCAGTTACCAGCGCACCAAATCCATTAATAAAAGATTTTTGTATCCAGCCTTTTTCTTTTACTCTAAAATGATGCACGACAATCCCGACTTGAGTAATAGTAAAAGAGATAAATACGCCGACAGCATACATGGGAATCAGAGCATGAGTATCACCATGAAAGGCTGTAATCAAAATCAATGAAAAGAAACCAAGCATTTTGATTCCATTGTTCAAAACCAATCTATCACCGATATTCATGAGCTGGCGAGGTAAGAATCGATCAGAAGCAAGTATGTTTGCAATTCTAGGGAAATCAGCAAAAGCAGTATTCGCCGCCAAAACCAAAACCACTAAAGTCGAGAACTGCATAATGTAGTAATAAGCACTTCCATATCCAAATACTTGACCTGCGATTTGAGAAATCATCGTTTCGCCTACTTTAGGCATGATCTGGAATTTAAAAGCTAAATAAGTAGTTCCAAACATAATGGCCGAGAGCAAAGTACCCATAATTAACATAGTAGAATTTGCTCGTTTATAAGAAGGTTCTTTAAAAGCTTTTACACCATCTGAAACAGCTTCTATACCTGTAAGACCAACACAACCATGAGAAAAAGCTTTTAGAAAAATCAATATAAAAGCAACAGAACTAAAATCTAGACCGGCTTTGCTGTTTTCTTGTTTATTTAAAATATAGCTAGAAGGCTCTTGCAGTAGTCCAGTAATAATCAAACCTAAAATGCAAGCAAGAAAGATATAGACTGGAACAGCAAGTATTTTGCCAGATTCTTTTTGACCTTTTAGATTTATAGTAGTAATAAATAATACTGCTAAAATGCACATGCTGACAGTCGCTGATCTAGGTATGACTCCAGTTGATGTAACAGCGGCTATTCCCGCGCTCACCGATACAGCTACGGTTAAAACATAGTCAGTAAGCAAAGCGGCGGCGGTTATATGACTCGGCAAGACCCCAAGATTTTCTTTAGCAACGGTATAAGAACCGCCTCCCTGAGGGTATTCTTGAATAACTTGCCTGTAAGATAGAATCACAATTCCGACAAGAAGAATAATCAAACTAATAATAAAAAGCGAAATAAAATTAGCTGAAGGAGAAAGATAGGTACCAGATAACGCAATCAGTAATTCATCTGTAGCGTAAGCCGTCGAAGAAAGAGCATCAGATGAAAAAACAGCAAGACCGAGTGGTATGTTTAGCTTTTCGTGTTCGATTCTTTGACGGTGAAGCGGAGCTCCAAAAATAAAATATTTGATTTGATTATATAGACCCATGGGATTTTGTCCTTGCTGACTAAACTATTGTACAAGTAATACCACCGCCATAACAGCAATACCTTCTTCCCTACCAATAAAACCAAGTTTTTCTGTGGTGGTAGCTTTGAGATTTATTTGATTGAGATTGATTTTTAGGAGTTCAGCAAGCCTGCTCTTTATTTTTATTTTATATGGTGAAATTTTTGGTTTTTCAGCCAGGACGGTTAGATCGATATTACCGATTTTAAAGTTTTTTGAATTAATTAAATCTAGGGTTTGCTCAAGAAGCTTAGTGCTTGCAATTCCGGAATATTTAGCATCGGTATCTGGGAACAGCTCTCCAATGTCACCCAGACCCGCCGCGCCTAAAAGAGCGTCTATGAGGGCATGTATCAAAACATCAGCGTCCGAATGACCAGCTAGTAAATGAGTGTGTTCTATCTCCACTCCGCCAAGTATAAGTTTGGTCTGGGAGCGACCTGGGTATTTATGCTTATACTCATCAAGGGTGATTAAGGGGTGTACGTCAAATCCATTGCCGACTTGCATAGTAACAGAATACAACAAAAACCAAATGGTCTTCTGTGTTCTAATTGTAACAATATTACAATTAGCTTGAGTAAAATAGGGTTTTACCTGGTTCTAATTGTAATAATATTACAATTAGACAGATTAAATAAGTATCACAAATGATTTAATTGAGTTTTTAGACCTAGTAAGAACATAAAAACTAGTTTAGACTATTTAATGAGGTTTATTTTAAAATGTATAAATTCACAACTACCAAACTCATTTTCGTTTTGATTCCAATTGCAATAATTACTTTAGTTGATTTAAAAGTATTGGCGGCAACTTCTTCTCTGCGAGATGTCCCACAAAGTCACTGGGCAAAAGATTCTGTTAAAACCCTCGTCGAGGACTATGGTTTTATGCAAGGTGATCCCAATGGTAATTTTAGCGGATCCCGAGCCATTACTCGTTACGAATTTGCAAAAACCATGGCAAACATGCTTGATTATCTAAAAAAACAGATGGATGCTGATCATAAAGATTTGGAAGGTTTGGTTTCTGTTATGGAAATGTTCCAAACTGAAATTAAATCTCTTGAAACTAAACTATCTAACGCAAATTCCGAAGTAACAAAACAAAACGCTACTGTAAATGAACTAAACGAAATTGTAGTAGCCCTAGGTGATGAATATAATGCCCTCAAAGCTGGCAATGGACAGCCTAATCCAATTATTACTACTCAAGCACCTGAAAGTTTTGAATATAGATTATCTCAAGTAGAGCAAAAAGTAGATAGCCTAAAAAATCGGGGTTTATTCGTGGATACCTTATTAAGAGGCACTTTGAATGATGTTCGAAACGTTACTATGGGAACAGGAAAAATGTTTAAATCAGCCGGTACAAATTTAAGAGACAAAGTCAGCACAGATAGTTCTGAACAAAAGTCTAAAGTGCAAGAAAACATCAAACCAGAACTCACAGTAACAGAAGAGGTAAGAGCTGATGTAAGCGATAAAAAAACTGAAACAAAAAATCAAAAAAAATCAGAGCTTATAGTACCAGCAAAAAATGAAACTCCTACTCTAAAGCCCGAAGCTCATCAAGACCACGATGATTCAAACGCGCATAGCCATTTAGATACAAAGCCAATCACTAAACCCGAAAATAAAAATCTAAATGAATCTCCTGATTATTATAATGATGAAAATGTAGATGACGAAGACCTAGAGGATATTGATAGTTTCTATGATTAACCTTATATCCAGAAAAGATATATGCAAAGAACTGGATATAGATGACTATGTATTGAGTCAGTATGAGGCTTTTTTGGAATTACCTAAGCCAAAAGATTCTGCTTATGATGTAAACATAGCAAAGCTGATAGCTAGATTACACGAATTTATTTGTAGCGGTCTGACTCTAAATGACATAAGGCATCTTAGTCTATGTGCTGATCAGTACTCTCATCTAATCCCCTCACTGAGAACCTTTCGTGACTTTTCTCCTCAGCACCATCTTAAAGAATTGGTTATTTATTATAACGAAATGATGCAAGACATGAGCGCGCGTGAGCATCATTATCATAGCCGAATTCAAGAATTAGAAACTATTTTAGAATCAATGCAAGTTGAGCTTGAAAAAAATGGCTTAGCTGTAGACCAAGTGCAAAATTATCAATTAGAAAAAGAAAGATACAGACTTGAGCTAGAAGAAAGAATTAAACAACTTGAAAAAATGCAATTGCAATTCAATCAGCAAGAGGTAGAGCTACATGAATTAAGATATCAAAACGACAAAAAAGATTATGAGCTTGAAAAACTTAGAGCCGAAATTGAATTTTACGCAAGCCAAGATTCGGCAATGCTCCAGAAAAAATCTGCCATAGATATACAAGCACTCATGAAGAAAAAAGAAAAAGAAATAGCTTTAAAATACCAACGAGAAATTTTTGATTTAAAAAAACAAGTTGATATGCTTGTAGAGAAAAAAGAACAAGAATGGTCCACTAGGAACATAATGCCCCCCAAGACGTCTAAATAAACGTTGTGGAGTGTCCGTATTGTAAATCAGAAGAATCAAAGGTTCTTGAAAGTCGCTCAGCAGATGATTCAAGAAGTATTCGCCGCCGCCGCGAATGTTTGGTCTGTCTAAAAAGATTTACTACCTATGAGAGAGTTGAGTTAACTCCAATAATTGTTATCAAGCGCAGTGGCTCACGAGAAGTATATTCTAGAGATAAATTACTTGCAAGTATAGTCAGGTCCTCTAGTAAAGCTCATATCTCAGCTTTAACCATTGAGGAAATAGTCGAAAGAGTAGAAGCTCGTATGTATCAAGATTTTTCGCGTGAAATAAAGGCTAGCCTTATAGGTCAAATGGTCATGGAGGAGCTAAAGAAGATAGATCCAATGGCCTATTTAAGATACGCTTCGATTTTTAAAAAAATTAATTCAATTTCAGAATTTGTTCAAGAGATGAAGAGTTTAGATGAGCTATACTGTTTATTACCTAGGTAATTTATTGGATACTTTTATTTTTTTAGGTTCCGATATTCTGATTGAGAACTAATTTAGAGATGAAAAAAATTATTTTCTTATTTATTATTTTTTCCGTATCTAGTCTGCAGGTATTTGCAAGCACTGACAAAATCTATGAAGTCGAATTTGAGGACGGCAAGACTATTTATATGTACTCTGGTACTAAAACTACCCTTAGAATCAATCAAATTCCTCCAGATCTAAACTCTGTTCAATTATCAGTCGTGGAAAAACCCTCCTCACCAAAAGCTTCAATAATTGGTAAAAGATTAAAAGCTGTAAACACTGGCAATAGTAGTTCTTACGCGGATTTTATTATTGATATTCCTGAAATTCCTCACGGCACAAATATCAAAGAACTTATTCAACTAGATCTTAAAACTTTTAAAAAAACCTCTGAAAGAGCATATGAAGTTGTTGATAGGCATACTTATTATATTCGACCTACTACTTGCCCGCCAGCTGGTGATAATGTCTGCGGTAGTTATAAATCCAAATGCCGAAAGGGTTCTACGAACTGTAATGAAGATACAACTTTTTTAAAAACCTATA
>JBEAYS010000099.1:0-12878 GCA_041170505.1 Cyanobacteriota bacterium | reverse complement strand
TCATATTACAAGCGTTTATCGCTTCGTGCTCTTTTTCGGAGCTTGCTAGTATTCTAATGATTTTGGCGAATGGTGGGTAGCAAAACTCTTCACGAAGAGCTATTTCTTTTTTATAAAAATCTAAGTAATCTTGCTTGCGCGCGTCTAAGAGAGCTGATCTCTCGGGTTGGTAGGTTTGAAAAATTACTATACCAGGCTTGTCGGCGCGCCCCGCTCTACCAGCGACTTGCGTGAGTAACTGAAAACCTCTTTCGTCAGCTTGATAATCTAATTGAGAAAAATTTGTATCAGCGGAGATCACGCCGACTACAGTTAAATGCGGGTTATCAAGCCCTTTTGCGATCATTTGTGTGCCGATTAAAATATCGATATTATGATTTTTAAAATCTGTCCAAATATCAAAATAGTTATTTTGTAACTTGCTTACATCACTGTCCAGGCGCTTGATTCGAGCTTGAGGAAATGCTCTTTTGGTTTCTTCTTCAAGTTTTTGCGTGCCTAATCCAAAAAACTTAATAGCTGGAGACGCGCATTCTGGGCACTCTTGGGGGTGTGCTTCAGAAAAATTGCAATGATGGCAGAGCATGATTTGTTTGTCTCCGTGATAAACCATCTTCGCGTCACAATTTTTGCAATTATACACAAATCCGCAATTTCGGCAAAACACATGAGAAGCTGTTCCACGCTTATTTAGAAATAGGATAATTTGTTCTTGCCGCCCCAAAGCCTCTTCAATATTGGTCTTAAGGAATCTTGAAAAAATACTTTTGTTTGCGTTGTTGAATTCTTCTCTCATATCGCAGATAGAAACTTTTGGTAAAGGATTGTCAAATACTCGCTTGGATAAGGTGTGCAAGCTGTAATCCAGATACTCATTACTAACAGCTCGGTAAAAAGTTTCGATGCTAGGAGTCGCCGAACCCATCACCAGAAGTGCGTTTTCTAATTCTGATCGCTTACAAGCGATATGCCTAGCGTGATAGCGTGGATTAGGGCTCTCTTGCTTGTAAGAGTTTTCGTGCTCTTCATCAAGAATAATTAGTCCGAGGTTTTTTACTGGCGCAAAAATTGCTGATCTAGCTCCGATAATTATTTTAGGCTCATCGTTTTCTATGATTTTTCGGAAGCTAAACTCCCTTTCGGAGCCGCTTAGATTACTATGCCAGACCAAGACATTCTCACTGCCGAATCTCTGGGAGGTTCTTTCGATAAGTTGCGGTGCTAGAGCTATTTCTGGCACTAGCATAATTGCGTTTTTACCCTGAGCAAGGGTCTCTTGTAATAATCTGAGATAAATTTCTGTCTTACCACTGCCTGTAACCCCGTGAATAAGCGCTTTGTGGGATTGATTAAGTTTTTTGGTGAGCGCGGTGATAATTGTTGCTTGCTCTTTTGTGAGCTCTGGTAAGTTTTGAAAATTATTAATCTGGAATCTTTCAAGGTGATTGGTTTGTTTCTTTTCTTTTTTATTTTCACTCTGGAAATTAATCGAGATTAGATTTTTTTTCTTGAGTTTGGCGATAATTTTTTTGAGCTCGGCTTCCTTGAGCTGGCTGAGAGTCTTTAGGCGAGACCATTTGAGCTGTTGCTTGCGAGCTTTTTTTAGTAAGCCAATGATGAGATCTGTGCTATCTGTGTTTGGATCATTGAGAATGATTAGCTTGCTTGGTTTTTTGAGTAGCTTGGTTGCCAGGCTTGCCCCAAGTACTTCGCTAAGGGAGCAAGCGTAATAATCAGCCGTGAATTTAATTAGGTTGATAAAGTTTTGGTCGTAAATAATTTCTTCGGAGACCAGGTCTTCAATATCTCGAATTTTAAAATCCAGCTCTTCGGGATTTAGATGAGTATATATATCTATGATTAGGGCGGTTTCCTTGGTGTTACGAAATGGCACTTCTACTATCTGCCCGACCCTGATTTTATCTTCAATCTCACCAGGGATTTGGTATGTTAGGGCATGATCACTAAAAGTTTGTAAAGAATTTGTAAGTATTACTTTGCAAAACACCATGTTTTGCTATCATTTTAGCTTAATAATCGTAGTTTTAATTATGATTATTCTGTAATCAAAAACCAAGTGATTACTGTTTTTGACTAAAGTCAAAACGGGCATTTAGCTCAGTTGGTAGAGCATCTCGTTTACACCGAGGCGGTCGGAAGTTCAAGTCTTTCAATGCCCACCATTCTAAGGATTCACTAAAAAAAGAAGTTTTGAGGCTGAATCCGCTTAACAAATATATTAAGGATTCACTCCCTGAGCCATGATTCATTCTTGGCTCAGGGTTGAAAAAACGATAAAGTCGTATTTTTCAGTGGATCCTAAATTTATCAATATCTGATTTAGAAATAGCACCTTGTCTTAAAATTTCAATTTTTTGATCGCTAAGTTTGATGATAGTACTTGCTATATCGCTAAAAATCTCATCCGGACTAGGTTGCAATATAAGATCTACTTGATTGCCAAATTTTTCTTGGGCTTCTTGGAATGATTTAATAGGCTCCTCACCACTTGAATTAGCACTAGTACTTAATAAAAGACCTTCTGTACTTAATTCCATAATTTTTTGGCAAGATTTTGAATCGGGAATCCTAAATCCGATATGAGTAAATTCTGGATTTAGCCAGCTGGGTAATTTATCAGATCTTTTTAAAATTATAGTGAGTGCTCCTGGCCAATAGGACAGGGCTATTTTTTCAATCTCACTAGTCCATTCATCAGTATATTTTCTTACAGTTTTAATATCTTTTGCAAAAAGTATCAAGGGTTTATCTCTATCTCTGGATTTGATATTATAAATTTTTTGATAAGCTATTTCATTTAGTAATCCTAATAACCCCCACACAGTATCAGTCATACAAACAAAAGTACGTGAATCGTTCATACAGTAAATTCTAATACTTTTTTTAATTTTCACATGATAAGATTAAACTGTGGGTTCGATTCTTAAATCTCTTCCTATTGGTGAAAAAATTGGTATAGCTTTTTCTGGAGGTCTCGATACTTCAGCTGCAATAGCTTGGATTAAGGCTCACGGTGGAATTCCTTATGCTTATACCGCTAATTTAGGTCAGCCCGACGAGAGCGACTTAGAATCTATACCATCTAAGGCTCTTGAGTACGGAGCTCAATCAGCTAAATTAATTGATTGCCGGCAAGAGCTTACTAGTGAGGGTTTGGTTGCGCTTGCTTGCGGAGCTTTTCATATATCGACAGCAGGTAAAAAGTATTTTAATACTACTCCGATCGCCAGAGCAGTCACTGGCACGATTTTAGTGCAAGAGATGTTAAAAGACGGCGTGGATATTTGGGGGGATGGCTCGACTTATAAAGGTAACGATATCGAAAGATTCTACCGCTACGGCAAGCTTGTCTCAAACTCTCTCAGGATCTATAAGCCATGGCTTGATGAGGATTTTATAAATGAGCTTGGTGGTCGCCGCGAGATGAGTGAATGGCTCTCCAGCAGAGGTTTTCAGTACAAGATGAAAGTAGAAAAAGCATACTCTACAGACTCTAATATGCTGGGTGCTACTCACGAAGCTAAAGATCTAGAGGACCTTAATAGAGGTATAAAAATTGTCGAGCCTATTATGGGTGTTAAGTTTTGGGATCCTGATGTCCAGATCGTTTCAGAGGAAGTAACTATTGAATTTATTAATGGTTTTCCAAGTGCAATTAATGGTCAGAGTTTTAGCTCGCAAGTCGAACTGATGAATTTTGCTAACCTGATCGCTGGCAGGCATGGACTAGGGATGTCTGATCAAATCGAAAACAGAATCATAGAAGCTAAATCACGCGGTATCTATGAGGCTCCAGGACTAGCTTTATTGCATATCGCTTACGAGAGATTACTATCTGCTATTCATAATGAAGACACTCTTGGTAATTATCATATGCTGGGTCGCAAGCTGGGAAGATTGCTCTATGAGGGGCGTTGGTTCGATCCGCAAGCTCTAATGCTACGAGAAGCCCTCACCAACTGGGTCGCCAAGGCTGTTAGCGGTGAAGTTAAGATAGAACTGCGTCGAGGAGACGATTATAGTATTATTAGTACTCGCGGCGATAATTTTTCCTATCGTCCAGAAAGATTAAGCATGGAAAAAATCGAATCGGAGTTTACTCAAGAGGACAGAATCGGTTGGTTAAATATGCGTAATCCAGATATTAGCGATTCTAAAGAAAAGCTAAGAGTCTACGCTGAAGCTGGTGTTATTAAGCTATCAAATAATCTAAACTTAAAAGGTTTGCTAGAATAATAATCGTGCGGTCCCCAAAACCGCAATCGTGCGGTCCCCAAAACCGCAATCGTGCGTCCTTAGTTCAGTTGCCGTGAGTGACCGTAGGTCACGAACGAAAATGAAAAAAGTTCGCAGGTCTCCAAAACCGCAATCGTGCGGTCTCCAAAACCGCAATCGTGCGTCCTTAGTTCAGTTGGTAGAACGCAGGTCTCCAAAACCTGATGTCGAGAGTTCGAGTCTTTCAGGGCGCGCCATTTAAAACAAGTTAAGTATATCCTTGAGTATGCAGTCATACTCTAGATTTTCTATTTTAATAAAATCCACGCTAATGCCGTCATACTCAGCTTCACACTCGAGATTTTCATTTATAACAAATGCTTGTTTAACATTTCGATAATTACGTATAAAAGTTTTTATCGACTCAGGAATCTCCGGTCTATTTAGCTTGGACTTGACCTCAAAAAGATAGGGGTCATGGTTTTTCAATAATACAAAATCTATTTCTTGATCGTTTCTGGTTCTCCAAAACCTTAATTCACTATTAGCAGGGCAATTATTAATTAGAAAGTTACAAACATATTGTTCATATAGAGAGCCTTTATCTTTTCTTGTAGTACCGGGCTTGAAATTATTTAATATGGCGTTTCTTATGCCCATATCGTAAAAGTAATATTTTTTGGATTTTTTTAGTTCGTTGCTTAGGTTTTGAGAATAACTATTAATTCTGTGCAATATATAAGTTTGGCTGAGTATCTCTAAATATTTTTCTATAGTCCTATTATTCATGCGCAGTTCATTAGCGAGTGAATTTGTCGAGATTATTTGGCCCTGATTAAAAGCTAATTGATAAAGTAAGTTATTAAATTCAGAAATATTCTCTTCTTTAATAAGAGCCTTAATGTCTCTTAGAATATAGGAACTTAGAATTTCTTTTAGGTAAATTTCCTGCTTGCTTTGGTCGTCTATGCTTACTAACTCTGGGTAACCGCCATGACTTAGATATTTTGAAAAACTAGTTTTGCTTTGCTGAATCTCTTGAAAATTTAATGGAGTAATAATATAAGAATTTTTTCTCCCAGCAAGGCTCTCTTTTAAATGTTTATGCATCTCCAATGCTGATGAACCAGAAGCAATAATTTTTAATTTTGTTTTTCTATCATCAAATATAGCCTTAAATAGTTGTGAGGCATTTTCGTAGTATTGAAATTCATCTATAAACAAATAATCTGTATTTTTGACTAGTGATTTATAGAGCTCGACTTTATCCTTAGAAAAAAACCTACTATCTTCCGGTAACTCAAGATTAAAAAACTGCGTTTGTTTATCATTATCAAGAACGTAATTTTCTAATTCCACCATGAGATAAGATTTTCCAACCTGCCTGGGCCCGAGTAAAATCAAAACCTTTTTGTTCTCTAGCTCTTCTGCAAGTTTAGCGAAGATTTCTCTTTTAATTTGCATATTTGTATTATAACTACAAAATTGCAAAAAAAATGCATTTTTAGCAATTTACTGCAAAATTGCATTTTTCAAGGTTCGAGTCTTTCAGGGCGCGCCATTTATTTCCCTTAGTAGTTAATACTTTTATCCTCTAAATTAAAAGCGTTTCAGTCACTTCTTCTTTACTAGGACTTAAATTATTTATTGATGCATTTAACAACTCTTTTATATCAACATCGGTTTCTTTACCATTCAGAACTCTTAATTTTTCTAAGACATAATTTAAGTGTCTGTTTTTATCAAGTAATTCTATAGATGGATTATATCTGATAGAAGATTCTAGGTCTTGATAAACAGGATCTTGTAGAGCTAACTTTCCTTCTTTGCATTGAGTGAGTTTGTAAATTAGAGTTTCTTTTGCTTTAAGGATATTGTACCTGCTTGCAAGTAACATTAAAGCAAATAATCCTGATTCTTTTATCAATGTTTCTGAATTTTTTTGAATGTAGTCTTTTACCTTGGAGGAATCTAGTTGTTTGAGCCCTGAGTTTTCTTGTATATTAAACAAATTTCCCTCTAAAAAACTAACTTGTGGTTTTTTTCCTTGATTATCTTTTGGTCTAGAAATTGAAAAAACACCGCAGTTTAAAATTAAAAATTTAGCCGCTTCATCATGCTTGTTATGATGAAGCTCATATTCAAACTTTATTATTGCTAAAAGCTCTGGGTCAAGGTTAATTTCTTCTAAAGCTTTAAATAATTTTGCTTTATATTCATAAGGTATTTTAAAAATATTTTCAATTTCCTCATAAGGATTCCGTAATACCCAATTTGCAAGTTTTTTAAATTTTTTTGTTGAATATTGTTTTATATTAGGTGGAGTACTTGAGTTAGATCTAGTTGGAGTGTTTGCGAGGTTCACTCCTGTTTCTCTAGCATTTGAAGTTACTTTACCCGGATGGACTTTTTTAGCTGATTCTTTCTTCGGGGGTTTAGTCTGCTCGGTGGGAGTGCTTGTTATCGGTAGAGTTTGTTTAATTTCTTTTGGCATATTATTATCTGAATTTTAACACGAGTATAGACTATTTATCAAGTAAATAAACAAACCCACTAAATTCCATATCCAAATCAATTTTATACTCAGCCGTTTGCTCCTTGAATTTGGTACTTGTACGTTTGCAGATGCCATCTTGGGTCGCGCCCTGAGCTTTGATTTGCCGCTTGAAACTAGTCGCTGTTAAGTCTAACTCTAGAGCTGTTTTGAAGCTTAGAATATTACCGTTTACTTTATCTTCCTTCATTTCAATTTTAGAGATGCTTATGGTTCCAGTGCCGCTTGGGGAGTTTTGCATAAAACCTTTTATACTCAAGCCACCCAGCCCGTCTCCCTGACTATCCATATCAGCAAAAAAATAATAAATAGTATTTAAGTCAGGTAGCTCAGTCTCGTTCATACAGCCGTTTTTGAGGGTTTTGGCGTCTACGGGCAAGGCTGTGAGCGCGCTAGAAAAATCTTCACGGTTTTTTATATAATCTTTTGGAATGATGAGATATAGTACAAAAGCCTTAGAGCGACCGGGTTTGCTGGGTTTTTCAATTATCAGCGCAATTTGGTAGTAATCGCTAAATTTTAAAAAAGGATTTAGCTGAAAATCCTTAAAAGATTTTTCATTAATCTTAATTTTGTCTTTTTGGCCCTCCCGCTTAGTAAGAAACTTTTTACTAAGGGCAAAATTTTGATTACAGCTATATCTGGGGTTAAACGTGTACTGATTAGGACCAGTTTCAGCAAAAACCGGCGTGGATATTAAAAATAATAAAAATAGCCAAATCCCAAACATTTATGTATCAAGATTTACATTATAAATTTATAGAAAGGTTAAGGAGAGATTCAAATTATAAAAAATGGTGCTGGGGAAAGGAATCGAACCCTCGACCGCCTGATTACAAGTCAGATGCTCTACCAACTGAGCTACCCCAGCACGGGGGCTTAAAAAACGCATCTGACTTGAGTCAGATGTCTTTTTTTGTTTTTTGGTGTCTTGTTTTTAGTTTACTGTTTTGTGCATTATAGCTAGCCACGACACCAGCAACTGAGCTACCCCAGCACGGGGGTTTAAACACATTAAAGTATTTTAAATCGAGACTCTTAAATGATACCAAGAATAACAGGTTTGAAAATATAAGAATTTCCTAAAATTTATAAGATCTAAGGCTTGTTTCGGGCTATTTTTTTTCACGATTAAGCTCGGCAATAAAATTAATTCCTGATTGTATATGCTTGGACACTAATAGGTGCCTACCGTTTACATCTAGTACCAAAAACTCTGAACCATCAGCAAGAGTTTTTCTTTGAACTATATCAATTTGATATGGATCTTGTGAATCGCTAGTTGCAATGTTTTCAAGAGCAGGAATCTTATCTAAGAGAAATTTTGGGATTTTGATTTGTTTTGATTTGATTTTATTAACCAATAAATCTAATCCAAACCACAATGCCACCAAAAAACTTATTATGATGAAAATTCTTCTACCTAGATCAAAATCAAAAGAATTACTAGTCGCAAGATCCATGAATATATTATAAATCCAATTTATTTGTAGGAGTTAGAAAACTTAAAAATAGCTTGTCTGATTTCTACCTCTTCTGGCAAACTAATTGAATCTATAATTTTTTCTATAGCCTGCATATCTTGGGTAAAAGCCGACCCCATCATTCGCCATATATTCTTTTGATATTGATTATCTAATTTAATAACAACTTCTTTGTAATCTTCAAGATCTAAGTCAACTGCTTCGAAAAGAGCACAAATTTTTTCTTTTGTAAAAGTAATTTCAGAGTTACCTTCTAAAATTTTTTCTAATAATTCTATAGTGTGCATAATAATTGAATTTGGAGCTATTAAATTTAGCTGTTGATAAAAACTATAATTAGCTTTAATTATAAATCTTTCTGAATTTGTCATTGTATCAAAACTATAAGTAGGAGACGAGATATTAAACACAAATATAGCTGAAGGTTTTAGCAGACAGGCAATATTTGCAACAGCTTTACTTAGATCCTGAAACAAATGAAAACAATTAAGGGCATAGATTAAATCAAAAGGTTCATATTCTGCAATATTGAGATTCTCAATAGACGATTCAATATAATTTGCTTTGTTACTGAGTTTATGTTTAGCTTGTTCAAGCATAGTTGAGGAGGGCTCCAGAAGAGTTAGTTGACCAATACCAGTGTTAATGATCTTTTCACTAGCGATACCAGTACCAGCACCGATATCCATAATCTTTATGTTTGAGGGAAATTCTGTTGGACTTACAAAATCTAAAACAGAATTGGCACTCATCTCGTAGACTGGATCAACTGAATGATAAGTACTTGAAACTTCTGGATTGACAAACGGATTTTTTTTCAAAGATAATTTATTCATTTTCTACTCCCACTAGACCCAAGTCTGATGGAGTGACATTTATTCCAGCAAGTTGAGTAATTCTTAAGCCAAAATTATCATCAATAACCACTACTTCCCCTCGAGCTATTAGTTTGTTGTTTACAAACAAATCCACAGCTTCACCAGAAAGCCTGTCTAGTTCTATGATTGATCCTTTTGTAAGTTTTAAAATATCTTTCAAATGCATTTCTGCTCTGCCTAACTCCACAATAAGACCCATGCGAATATCCATGAGTAAATCTAAATTATGCTTTTCATCAATTGTGCTAGGATCGTGCATATCTTTTATCTCAGCAAAATTAGTACCCAAGATAGCTTCATCTTTTTGAGAATTACTTGAAACAGACTTTAGTAAAAGGTTTGCAAGCTCTTCACTAAGCTCAATTATTGCATGAGCGGGATTGGATGAGCCAGTTTTGAACCCAAGATTAAGTCCAATTCTATTCACTTCTTGATAGCCAGGTATTGTCAAACTCTCTAGTTGATTTGGATCTAAGATTAGAGAATTAACATTTGTAATTCTAGAGATTTTGACTTTAAGAGTTAAATCGCTAAAAGCCTCTTTAATAGCTGAATTAAAAGCTGAGATTTTTATTTCATCTATATTTTCTTTTCCACTAGGCTCGCCCATCATCATATTTGCAATCTGGGCGACAGAACTTGGCTTAGTAAATAAATAAATTGGCCCAAGATCTTTTGCATCAAGCTCAATGATAGTAAGGATTTGGGTTTCATTGATCTTAGCTTGTCCTCCCAAACTAAGGGCTTCGATGGAGTTATTAACTACAATTGAGATATTGTCATTCAATAACTGACTGAGTGTTTCAGCTAAATGGCTAGCGAACCTCGCTGATACACTCTTTAAATTTTCTAATTGTCTTGGCTCTAAACTCATCAGTAAATAATACTCATTTGATTTATACCCAATTTTATAAAACTATATCTTGGCTAATCGGTTATTTAGTGTAGATAATTTAGTGTATTTTTCACGAAGAAAATAATATTAATAATTCGCTGAAAAACGAAGTTTTGAAGCGGAATCCTTAAGTTGAATGATTTTTAGATTCTATTTAGTTCAAGTAATGCTGTATAGGTCGGGAGTACATAAACATTTTTTTGAGGATCAAGATTTAAACAATAAAAAAGAGCTTCTTTTAGATTTTCAAGAGTGAAAATTTTTTTTTCGCTAATACCTGCATACTTGAGCCTTAATGCCATATCATGAGCTCTCTTACCACTGCAGACAAAAGTGGAATCTTGTATATTAGTTAAATATTCAAAATTAGCATCCCAAAGCCAAGATACATCTCGTCCATCAGCGTAATTATCATTGATCGCTATCAAAAAATTTGCTGATTGATTTTTTGATAAATGCCTTAATACTTCAGAGCAACCAGTAGGATTTTTAATTAAAAAACTTTGGTACTTACGATTATTAAAAGTTTTGATTTCTGATCTACCAAATGCTGTATTATAGTTTTCAATTCCAGATTTAATCTCATCAAATCCAATCCCCGAGACCAAGGCACAAGCTATTGCAGTACCTGCATTATAAACGTTGTAAAGTCCTGGTAATTTTAATTCTATTTGTGTGCTTATAAAATTTTGATATTCATAGTTTATTATTGAAGAGTCAATTTTTTCTTGTTGAATATTAACAATCAAATCAGGGATAATCTTTAGAGTTTTTTGCTGATTAGAATCAAAATCTTGGATTGAATAAGCATTTTTTGCGTCAATAAATTTGATTGTATAATAAAAAATTTTCAATTTTGGGAAATCTGATGAGTCGATGAGCAAATCCTTTATTGATGCGACTTTGGGATCGTCTGCGTTAAGGATTAAATTAAGTGATGAGCTATATTTAATGATATTTTTAATTCCAGTTACTAAAAGTTTTTGCGTACTATCAATTTCACCAAAACGATCTAATTGATCTCTAAATAGATTAGTGATAGCAAGGGTTTTGGGATATAATTCTAAGCCTAGTTTTGGAAGGCTTGCTTCATCAACTTCCAATACGTAATTATTTGAAATGAGCTTGGCACAAGAGTCTGAGCTATGAATAAATTCAGTGGTAATTCCATAATATAAATTTGCTCCAAAATCGTTACAGATGATTCTCCTTCCTGATTCTTTTGCCAAGAGGATTTGCTTGAGTAAACCAGTAGAAGTAGTCTTACCATTTGTACCAGTAATAAAAAATGCATATTTAGCTAAGTCGTTTAACTGGTCAGCAAATTCTTGTAATGTTTTAGGATTGATAAATAAAGCAATACGACCAGGCAAACTTGAAGCAGAGCCTAATTTTAGAAATTTTATTAAGCTTGTTACTATTTTTGATAAGTTTACCGCAAGTATCTGTTTCATATTAACCTGGTGGCCAATTTTGTTTACGACCTGCAATTATATGCAAATGTAGATGAAATACTGTCTGTCCTGATTCTGCACCTGTATTAGCTACAGTCCTATAAGAACTAAAACCCTCTTGAAGAGCTATTTTGGGAATTACAGTTAAAAGTTCTGCAGAAAGTTCTCTATCCTCAAGAAAATTCAAATCCTGAATGTGAACTTTAGGTATTACTAAAATATGATGAGGTGCGCAGGGATTAATATCCCTAAATGCAAAAACTAAGTCAGTTTCAAATACTTTTTTCGACGGTATAAACCCAGCAATAATATTGCAAAAGATACATGATTCTATAAGCATATAAAATTCATTATAAGGAGCTTATCTCTGAGCAAGAGTAACCAAAGCAGAAAAAGCTTTAGGATCATCCACTGCTAACTTTGCAATCATTTTTCTGTTAAGTTGTACATTAGCTTTATTTAGACCATCGATTAAACGGCTATAAGAAATACCATTAAGAACAGATGAGGCACTGATTCTAGTGATCCAAAGACCTCTAAAATCACGTTTTTTCTTACGGCGATCAGTAAAAGCTCTTTTCAGAGCGCGCATCATAGCCTGCATTGAAGTACCAAACTGAGTACCTCTTCCACCCTTAAAGCCACTAGTAAGCTCTAGCACTTTATTATGTTTTTTTCTTCTAACTTTACCTCTTGTAACTCTCACAATTTACTCCTTAAGTCTTATACGTATTTGATATATGGGAAAAGCGTCATAATGCGTGGTTTATGAGCGGCACTCACTTCACCCTCTGGCTTGCGAAGTCTGCGCTTGTGCCTTGCTGACATATGAGCATTTAAGTGTTTAATCCCACCCTTTTTGAACATTAGCTTACCACCAGCACTTAGCTTAAAACGTTTTTTGGCTGATTTATTAGTTTTTTGTTTAGGCATATTAAGATATTTAATTATAACAATATACTAAGCTGGGAAAACTAAAAACTTAGTGAAGAAGCAGTATGGATTTTCGCTCAACAAGCATCGACTTTGCAAGTCCAATCGAAATTTATGATTATTAAGCAGATTCCGCCTCAAAACTTCGTTTTTCAGCGAATCATAAAGGATCCTAAGAGTTTCGTTTTACAAGCAAAGACTCTGTAAAATACATATGATAAAATTTAACTCGAAATGCTTGGGTGGCTCAGTGGTAGAGCACGTCATTGGTAATGACGGGGTCGCGGGTTCAATTCCCGCCCTAAGCACCATAAATCTTCGTTTTTCGGCAAAAGCTTATAGATTATGCGTCAAAACTTTGTTTTTTGGCATATCTATGAGCGTAATTTGCTAAGTTTTGGTTATTGGTTAAATTTAGTTTGTTTGTTTGATCACCTAAGATAC
>JBEAYS010000098.1:0-4692 GCA_041170505.1 Cyanobacteriota bacterium | reverse complement strand
CTAAATTTATTGAACTAAATAATAATTGGGCTTTTTTCATAAAACTTAAATATTAAATTTGAGATTAAGGATCCACTGAAAAATTCGGCTTCGTCAATTTTTCAATCCTGAGCCAAGAAGGGGTCTTGGCTCAGGATAGGATCCTTAATATTTATGTTAGGCGGATTCCGCCTCAAAACTTCGCTTTTTAGCTAATCCTTAAGAAATAAAGTTTTAAACTTCCAAAAATCTTTGATTTTCTACAATTTACTTATCAGATTATATCATCTCTTACTATAATTTCCTCATCAGGCTTATTCGCTTTTCACTACAATCTACTTATCGGCAAATCTATTGTTTGGATATAGAGTTTTTTAAATTATTCCTTTGAGATCATTTCTATAAAACACTGATAAAATTTTAAATCAGTGCCCAAAAGAAAAGACCTTAGAAAAATATTGATAATCGGTGCTGGACCAATAATAATTGGGCAAGCCTGTGAGTTTGATTATTCTGGTACTCAAGCCTGCAAAGCTCTCAAAGAAGAAGGTTTTGAAGTAATTTTAATTAATAGTAATCCTGCGACTATCATGACCGATCCAGAGTTTGCTGATAGAACCTATATCGAGCCTATTACCGTCGAATGTGTTAGAAAAATCATCGAAAAAGAAAGACCTGATGCGATCTTGCCGACTATGGGCGGGCAAACCAGCTTGAATACAGCAGTTGCGCTTGCAAAAGAGGGCACTCTTGATAAATTTAATGTCGAGCTCATCGGAGCAAAACTTGAAGCTATCGAGGTTGCTGAAGATAGAGAGAAGTTCAAGCACTTGATGGACAAGATCGGTCTTAAAACTCCTAAATCGCGAATCGCAACTACGATTCATGAAGGTCACCAAATAGCAGAAGAAATTGGTTATCCAATTATTGTAAGACCAGCTTTTACTCTCGGTGGTTACGGCGGTGGGATCGCTTATAACATCGAAGAACTAGATGGCATTTTAGTAAAGGGACTGAACGCAAGCCCAGTCAGACAGGTACTTGTAGAGCAGTCTGTAATTGGCTGGAAGGAAATCGAGTTTGAGGTGATGCGCGATCTAAACGATAATGTCGTGATTATTTGCACTATCGAAAACTTCGATCCAATGGGAGTACATACGGGAGATAGTATAACTGTAGCTCCTACTCAAACCCTCACTGATAAAGAATTTCAAGCACTCAGAGACGCTTCCAAAAAAATCATCCGAGCCGTTGGAGTAGAAACAGGTGGAAGTAATATTCAATTTGCTCTAAATCCTCAAAACGGGGAGATTTTGGTTATCGAGATGAACCCTAGGGTGTCCAGATCAAGTGCGTTAGCCAGCAAGGCAACAGGGTTTCCTATCGCTAAAATTGCTGCAAAATTAGCCGTAGGATACACTCTAGATGAGATTCCTAATGATATCACCAAGAAAACAATGGCTAGTTTTGAACCAAGTATCGACTATGTAGTCACAAAAATCCCAAGATTCGCCTTTGAGAAATTTCCAGAGACAAAAGATACTTTGGGCACACAGATGAAGTCAGTGGGAGAGACTATGGCGATAGGTAGGACCTTCCAGGAAAGTTTCCAGAAAGCACTCAGAGGGCTTGAAAGCAAGGGTCCTATTGGTTTTTATACTAAAGAATTTATGGCTTTACTCCAAAATAAAAAATTAAATACAGAAGATTTATTAACTCTTAGAGAAAAAACAAAAAGAGAAATAGCGACCCCAAGCTCACAAAGAATATATAAATTATTCAACGCATTTTATTTGGGACTTAGCGTGAATGAAATTCACGATCTAACTAAAATTGACAAATGGTTTTTATCGCATTTGGAGAGAATAGTAGATTTGTCAAAAGAACTCCAAGAGCTTGTTATAAACGAGTTTGCGTTATTACAAGCAAGTGGCTCACTTGATAAAATCACTACCGAAAGATTTCTTGAAATAGTACTCAGCCCAGAAAAACTCTTAGAATATAAAAAAGCAGGGTTTTCTGATAAACAAATTTCTCTTTTGATTAGTACCTGCATTAAAACTTCAAAAAAACAAATAAGAAATTTACGCACAAAATACAGAATTAGACCGGTTTACAAGACTATTGATACTTGCGCTGGTGAGTTTGAATCTTACACACCTTATTACTATTCTACTTACGAGCAAGAAGATGAAATTATTCCAAGCTCAAAAGAAAAAGTTTTTATATTAGGAGGCGGTCCTAATAGAATTGGTCAAGGAATTGAGTTTGATTATTGTTGCGTACAAGCTTCACAAGCCCTTCGTGAAGCGGGTTTTGAGACTGTTATGATTAATAATAATCCTGAAACAGTTTCTACTGATTATGATATTAGCGATAGATTATATTTTGAACCAATTACAGTCGAAGATGTACTTGAAATCTGGAATAAGGAAAAAGCACTCGGCTCTAAGCTAAAAGGCGTGATCGTGCACTTAGGCGGTCAGACCCCGCTCAACATCTGCGATTCACTTGAAGCTGAGGGAGTTACAATTATTGGCACTCAGCCCAAATCAATAGATCTAGCTGAAGACAGAGATAGCTTCGGTAAACTTCTTAATGAACTCGGTCTCAAACAAACTAGCAACGCTATTGCTAAAACTTACGAAGAAACCCAAAAACTTTGTCATGAAATAGGATATCCAGTGGTTTTGAGACCTAGTTATGTACTTGGTGGTAGAGGCATGGATATAGTTTATAACGATAAAGAAGTAAATTCTTGGCTCCAAAGAACCATGCTTGAATCAGAGCAGTTTCCTGTTTTGATTGATAAATTTTTAGATGAAGCTACTGAAATAGACGTAGATGCAATAGCTGATGGACAGGATTGCGTCATAGCCGGAATTATGGAACACATCGAATATGCTGGAATTCATAGTGGGGATTCAGCTTGCGTATTCCCTCCCCAAAATTTATCGAGCAATATTATAAATAAAATCACACAAGCCACTAAAGATTTAGCATCTGCTCTTAGTGTAGTAGGGTTAATGAATATTCAGTTTGCAGTAAAAGACGAAGAGCTTTATATCCTAGAAGTCAATCCTAGAGCCAGTCGTAGCGTACCTTTTATCTCAAAAGCTACTGGTATATCCTGGGCTAAATTAGCAAGTCTAATCATGGCAGGGAAAACCATAAAAGAATTAAATGTAAAAGCTCTACTTGAAAAAATCCCCAGCAATCAAGTATCAGTTAAGGAAGCAGTTTTTTCCTTTAATAAGTTTGATGGCTCCAGTATATTTTTAGGTCCTGAGATGAAAAGCACCGGAGAGGTAATGGGGATAAGCTCTAATTTTGCTATGGCTTTTGCAAAAGCTCAGATAGGTGCGTCTCATAATCTCCCTAAAAAAGGAAAAATATTTATTAGCTTTAATGACAGAGATAAAAAATCAGCAGTAAAAATTGCTCAAGATCTCATCGAGCAAGGCTTCACTATCGTAGCGACTAGTGGAACAGCACAATTCCTAAAGCAGTCAGGGATTGACTTAGAAGAAACACTAAAAGTAAACGAAGGCAGACCTAATATTACTGACTTGATGAAAAATGATGAGATCCAATTAATTCTTAATGTACCTTCTGGTAAGGAAGCTTACGAAGATAGTCAAATCATAACCAAAATTGCTCAAGCTAAAAACATCCCTGTAATAACGACAGTGACAGGATCTTCAGCGACAGTAAAAGCACTTGCTTCACTAAAACACGAAGAGCTTTCTGTAAAATCAATTCAAGAATATTTGAATCTAAAAAAAACAGAACTAAAGGTCTGATATGAAAAAATTTGGCATAATCGGAAGCACACTCACTCATAGCAAATCCCCGCAAATGCAGTTGGCTGGACTAAAGTATCTGGGTATTGATGGTAGTTATGAAAAATTTGAAATCGATCAAGAAAATTTTGAGTTTGAAATAACTGGACTGATACGAAGTCTAGATGGCTTGAACATAACTATTCCCTATAAAGAGATGATTATTAAATATCTCAATATAGTAGATCCGCTTGTAGAGCGGATCGGAGCGGCTAACACCATAGAAGTCAGGGACGGTAAGATTTACGGGTTTAATACTGATTATTATGGTTTCAAAAAATCACTTGAGAATTATGATCTAAAAAACTCTCAAGTAAGTATTTTAGGTTCTGGCGGAGCTTCAAAAGCAATCATAGCCGCGCTTGAGGACATAGGGGTAAGCACAATTAATGTCTATGTGCGTAACCTAAAAAAAGCCTCAGAAAGCCTTCCTAATCTAGCTCGGCGCTCAATAAATATAAAACTTTTTACCGAACAAGAAAATCTTAGCGACTCAAAACTGATAGTTAACTGCACTCCTGTCGGACAAGGTAGGCTATCAGAGGGACTACCACTGAGCATGAATCAAATAAACGAACTCAAACCCGATACTATAGTCTATGATTTAATCTACGAAAAAACTAAGCTCTTAAAAGCCTCTCAGGATCGAGGTCTTAGAGCTATTGACGGCTCTGATATGCTCATACTTCAAGGTGTACAATCACTTTCGATATGGACCAAATGTAGTATTGATGAAGGTTTAATAGAAGCTATGAAACAAGGGTTTTTTAAGGCTTAAGTTAAATAGTTATAATTTTTTCCACAGGTCTATCATGTTCCTGTCTTGGTAAAGAACTAAGCATAAGCTCTTTTGGTATTACTCCAAGAGTAC
>JBEAYS010000097.1:0-4813 GCA_041170505.1 Cyanobacteriota bacterium | reverse complement strand
TGATAATTTTAAGGTAAATATTCGTGTCAGGATCCTGACCATAGCGCTTATCTGTTAAATCAGCAACTTTTTGGAGTACTGCAAAAAGTTCATCGGTTTCAAATGAGTTTTGCACGCCTTGTAAAATAGTAGCTATTCGCTCAAGTCCTGCTCCTGTATCAATATTTTTTTTAGCCAAAAAACTATAATTAGCTTCTTCGTCTTTTTGGTATTCCATAAAGACCAAGTTCCAAATTTCTACAAATCTATCATCAAACTCTTTAGAATCAAAAGCTGGCACTGATCCTGAGCTGATACCAGTAGATTTATCAAAATATATTTCACTACAAGGCCCGCAGGGACCAGATTTACCGGGAGGACCCCAGAAGTTATCCTTTCTTGTGAGTTTCCAAATTCGCGCCGAACGCTCTTGAAGATCAGGGAAATCTTTTGCTAAAACTTCTAGCCAAATATCATAAGCTTCCTGGTCAAAGGGGTTTTGATCATCTCCTTGAAACACAGACACAAAAAGCTTTTCAGGAGCCATACCCAGCTCAACGGTCACAAAATTCCACGCCATTTCAATTGCTGACTTTTTAAAATAATCTCCAAAAGAAAAATTACCAAGCATCTCAAAAAAACTATGGTGGCGAGTAGTTCTACCAATATTCTCCAGATCACTATCCTTGCCGCCCACACGAGCACATTTTTGTATAGTTATAGCGCGAGGAGGATTAGGAGCAGGTTTGGTACCCAAAAAAATCGGCACAAACTGAACCATGCCGGCTGAATTTAAAAGTAAAGTAGGATTCTCAGGCACTAGTGAAGCTGATGGGATATGAAGATGCTTTAAGGATACTTTTTCAGTAAAATATTTTATCCATTTATCTCTAATTTCTTGACAGGTAAGGGCTTTCATTAGTTTTAACCGTAAAATCTTTCATCACGCGGACGCTCTTGCTCATTTTGCTCAGCTGATTTTTTGAGCTGTTCAAGATGGCGCAAACGCTCTCGCTCAGCGCGTCTCTTGTCTTGCTCCTCTTTAATGAGCAGTTTAATTTTTTCTGGAGTTCTCGAGCTTGCTAAAGTCTCAAACTGATCTAATGGTAAAGTCTCAAACTCACCAGCTTTGACTTGCTCTAAAACCTGGAATACTTCTTCTTTATCAAGAGTCTCTTTTTGGAGTAGAACTTGTGAAACAGCTAGAAGCTCGTTTCTATGATCATTTAGACACTGCTTGACTTCCTTGTAGAGAAGATCTATCAAGTTCTGGACCTCAGCATCGATTTTATTGGCGTAACCTTCACTATAATTTCTAGAACTAAATTCTTGATCCAAAAAACTATTGCCTTGTCTATCACCGTAAGTAACAATACCAAGCGAATCATTCATCCCAAACCTAGTTATCATGGCGCGCGCGATAGCTGAGCATCTTTCCATATCGTTAGACGCGCCAGTAGTAACATTTTCGCGCCCAAAAATTATTTCTTCAGCGGCTCTTCCACCGAGCAAAACTCGCATCTCGACACGTAATTGCTTCTCTGATTGGCTCACGCGATATTCTTCTTCAGTGGACCAAGTTAGCCCCAGAGCCATTCCACGCGGGATAATGGTAACTTTATGAAATTCATTCGAGGACTCATAAAAAATACTAATCAGAGTATGACCTACTTCATGAATCGCAGTGTTCACCTGGTCTTTAGGCTTAATAATTTTACTTTTGCGCTCAGGACCGATAGCGACTTTATCGATCGCATCTTCCAAGAAATGCATCTCGATTTCTTTTTTGGATTCACGCGCCGCCAGAATCGCAGACTCATTAATGAGATTAGCGATATCAGCTCCGCTAAAACCAGGAGTACGTCTTGCAAGAGTCTCAAGATCTACATCCTGAGCAATAGGCTTGCCCCGAGTGTGAACTTTTAGAATCTCTAGTCTACCGTTATAATCAGGCGTATCTATAGTTACTTTTCTATCAAATCTACCCGGTCTTAAAAGCGCCTTATCAAGCACATCAGGGCGATTAGTCGCCGCTAAAACAATAATTCCGCTATTTGGTTGGAAGCCATCCATCTCGACAAGAAGCTGATTGAGAGTCTGTTCGCGCTCATCATTACCGCCTCCAGACATGCCACTACGCTGGCGACCGACTGCATCGATTTCATCAATAAAAACTATACAAGGAGCATTTTTCTTAGCTTGCTCAAACAAATCTCTAACTCTACTAGCACCAACCCCGACAAACATCTCGACAAAATCAGAACCTGATATCGAAAAAAACGGTACGCCAGCTTCACCCGCAACTGCTTTTGCCAAGAGGGTTTTACCGCAACCAGGCGGACCTAACAGCATAACACCTTTAGGAATTTTAGCTCCCAATGAAGTGTATTTTTGACTGTTTTTTAAAAAATCTACAATCTCTTCGAGTTCTTTTTTGGATTCTTCAATGCCAGCGACATCATCAAAAGTAATATTTATATCCTTAGTCATCAAGCGCGCTCTACTCTTGCCAAAAGACATCGCCCCGCCGCCACCGACATTCCGGAGCATAAATAAAAACAACCCAAACAAGACCAAAGGCACTAAAAAATTTGATAGGACACCAGCCCAAACATTCTCGCTAGGCTTTGCCTGAACGTCCACTTGAACACCGCGCTCGACAAGTTTATCAGCTAGCTCAGGATTAGCTCCCAAAAGATTAGCAGGCACTCGCGCAAAATAAATCTCTCCGCTTTTATCTTCTACTCTGGCGATATCCTCGCCATTAGTCAAAACCACTTTATAAGCAGAGCTCGGTGAGCCATCCACCGGTAATACTCGTCTAATAAAATCACTATACGAAAGAATTTTTCTTTGTTTTTCTTCGCCCATTAAGCTAACGGCAAACAAAGTCAAAAAAAGAACCAAAATTATAAATGGTAAGGTCGCTGGAAGTTTTTTCATTTAATAGAGATATCACTGCCACTAGCAGTAATATATTAATTTTAAACTATTTTTTGAATCTGGACCTAAACTAAACAGTACCTGGCATGTTAAAACCAAATTTTTGCCTAGCTTGAGCCTGCATTTTATTTTGATTCTTGAAAGCGTTTGCGACTGTCTCAGCATAATTAGCCAAAGCTGGAATTGCTTCATTTGCAGGTCTTTGAGCAATTTTGCTTGCATCAGTTGCCTTAAATCCAGTTGATTCAAGAGCCCGCTGTGTGTCATTTATCTTATTTGCGATCTGTCCTAAAGCGACCTGAGGATTATCTGCTTTTTGACCAGTAAAAGCATTTGCTATAGAATACAATAATTCATTTGGCTGAGCTAAATTAGGTTTAACGGTTGCTGACTTGGTCTCTTGTCCACTAACTTTTGATAATGCAGCAAGACCACTTTTTAAAGCCAAAACACTAGCGATAGGTGGTGCAAAATTAGGTGAAGACCCTAATGCCGCTTGTGATAATTGTGCTAAAGTACTTTGTTTTAACGATAAACCCGACATAAAATTTTCTAAACCTCTGTTATCTACGCCCATATAGATACTCTCCTTCTTTGTGTTTGTTAAGTAACATTCCAAGTTTAACAATCGGTAAAAATAGTCTTCAAATAAAATGAATTTTTTTTAACATTGCTTCATGGCTAACAACAAAATTCAGTTGATAAATCCAGTACAAACAATGTTATTTCTTGATCTGGCTAGATTAAAAAGTTCCTTCAAAAAGAAAAAATTAAAAAAAATTAATTGGATTTATATCAATTTTTGCCGATATATACCGTTTATAAGAGTTTTTATATATTACTTAAGGGTTGTCCCTAGGATTAATTTGGGTTTTTGGTCTATATCGTTAGAGTGAAATCTAACGGCTTGACTCGAAAGGCTTCACATAAACCCCGATCTTTTAAGGAGACCCCCGCTCATGACTACACAACAAAATCACGCACGTGAAGCAGTTATTGCTTTGAGTCCAGTTCAATCTACAGTTCAAATAACAAAAGAATTGAATATGGCAGGATATAACAGAATTGACAGAGTTGATTATCAAGAAGCTCTAATTCAAGCTGTTCAAAATCGTAAACCACAAATTGCTATTATCACAAGCGAATTGCCTGGTCGCAAAACTATAAATGAAGTTTTTGCTGAAATTTCTTCAATTTCCCCAGAAACAAGAATAATTTTTATCACTAAACAAATCACCGAAGAAAGTTTACTTGATATGTACCTAGCTAAAAACGTTAGCGCTTGGTTACTTAGCGAAAGAGCTGAAAGAACTTTATCGCTAGCAATTGAATCGGCTGAAGCTGGTCAGTTATTTATCGATTTTGTAATTAACAAATCAATTCGTAACATAATTAGCGAAAAGCAGTCAATCCTTACAAGTAATAATAATAATTTTGCTAATTTAGAATTACTAACAGAAAGAGAAGCAGAAGTATTAAAGTACTTATGTGATGGTCTAAACTACAAAAAAGTCGCTCAAAAGTTATTTATTTCCGAGTCAACTGTTAAAACCCATATTAATAACGTATTTACCAAGCTAAAAGTAAATGACAGAACGCAAGCTGTTCTTTACGCTCTAAAACATGATCTAGAAGGATTGATGAGAGCCACGATGAATCAGTCAAATAAAGTTAGTTAGTAATTCAAACAAAAGCTTCCCCCTACTACGCAAGCCTTGGAATAAATAATTTTATTCCAAGGTATTTTTTTAACTAGATAATTCCAGAAATTGAGTATTACTTATATATAAACTTTAAATTTAAGCTTTGTATGAGCTAAATAAATTTTTTTTTGGGAAAATAGATATTAGTAAGTGAAAAATAAGTGAATAATATAAGTAGGAAATATGTT
>JBEAYS010000096.1:0-2627 GCA_041170505.1 Cyanobacteriota bacterium | reverse complement strand
CCACTCTAGGAAAGGATTACAAGGTTTTGCACCCGGTTAGTATTCTTGCGGAGTATTTAAGGATCCACTGAAAAATGCGTCTTCGACGATTTTTCAACCCTGAGCCAAGAATGAATCTTGGCTCAGGGAGTGAATCCTTAAGAAAGCTATGCTTTAGATAAGTTCATGAAGCTTTCGTCTTTACGAGAAGCAAGTTCTGCTCCGACTTCTTTCCAGGCTTCTGTAGCCGCCATCCTAGCGTAAGCTAACCTGGCCCTGCTTACAGTTAATTCTTGATTTAACTGACCAGAGCTAAATTCATCACAACCAAGAATTTGACGCTGGATTTTATCGAAGGTGCCTGCAATTGCTTGCTGTTGTCTATCTATTTCGGAGTTATAAAGTGCACCAGTGCGCACTGGATTTGATGAATTAGACGATTGACTTGAATTAAAACCTGAAGAGCCCATAGCGCTAATTATTACATAAAGATTAAAATTTTGCCCAGAAATTTTTATTTTGCCTACTAGGTCGCAGGCTAAAATGTAAATCTGTGGACGACCCCATACAAAAAATTAAAGATATCGCTGATATTGTCGAGCTGGTCTCCGAAATTATCCCAGTAAAAAGATCTGGCGCTAGCTATGTAGCTGTTTGTCCTTTTCATAGTGATACCCGCCCTTCTATGCATATCAGCCCAGCGAAGGGGATATATAAATGTTTTAGTTGCGGGGCAGGCGGGGATGTTTTTAAGTTTTGGCAGGATTATTACCAAAAAGATTTTAAAGACACGCTTAAGGATTTAGCAGAAAAATATGGAGTCGAGCTAAATTATATCGAGCCAGAAAAACAAAAAGACAATAATCTAAAAATTCAAATGCACCAAATTGCTGAGGATTATTACCACCAGCTGTTGCAAGCCGCTCTGCCAGCACAAAAGGCGCGAGACTATCTTAACGAAAGAGGTTTTAATACTACGACAATTAATAATTTCAAGCTAGGATTTTCGCCTGATGATGAGGATTGGCAGAAGCTCATAAAAATCCTAAAAGAAAAACTGCAAGTTAGTAATGAGCTTATTGAGAGCGCTGGGCTGGCTGTTAAGAGTTCTAAAAATGATAATTATTACGATAGATTTCGCGGACGATTGATGATTCCGATCCACGATGAAAGGTCGCGCCCAATTGGGTTTGGCGCGAGGGTGCTACCTGGTTCTAAGGATGATAATGTCGCTAAATACATAAACTCCCCCGAAACAGATATTTATCACAAGGGCGCGACACTATTTGGACTGGATCTTGCAAAAGCCTCTATCCGTAAGGAAAATGCCGTTATTTTAGTAGAAGGTTTTTTTGATTTAATCTCCTTGCATCAAGCCGGAATCACAAATGTAGTCGCGAACCAAGGCACTGCTCTAACACCGCGCCAAATAAAACAGCTTGCCAAGTTTACCGAATCTAAGAGAATTTATCTTTGTTTTGATAGTGATCAAGCTGGTCAAAACGCCTCAGATAAAGCTTGCCAGTTGATAGCTGAGGTGCTGGGAAATTTTGATTATGAACTTAGAATCATAAAAGTACCAGGACAAAAAGACCCTGATGAATTTGTAAAAACCAATGGCAGTGATGCTTTTAGAGAACTAATCAAAAACGCTCCTCTCTATATAGATCACAAAATCGATACTGCCGTAAAAGAACTCGCTGAAAACCCGTCAGCAAGCCCTTTTGAAAAAAATAAAAAGCTAAAAGAGCTTGTGAAATACCTAAGTTATCTCAATAGTAAAATCCTTGTTAACGAATACCAAAAAATTATCGCCCATAAGCTAAAACTTAGTGAGGATCTAGTTTTTAGCGAGACAAATAAGCTCCTTAGAGAACTAAAAATCGAAGAGCAAAACCCTTACGAAGCTACCCCCCAAAGACCCAAAAATAATTTTACTAAGCATAACGGGCATGTGATTTATACTTCAAATCCGCTCAATAGCATTGAGCAAGAGCTTTTGATTTTGGCTTTGAGAGATCAAGAAATTTTATTTAAACTCATAAACGAAGAGCTCCAGCTCACTAACCTTGATCACAAGGTAATCTTAGAGACCATCATAGATATTTGTTTCGAGCATAGTGAACTAGATGATGTCAATTTGAAATTTCAATTTTTAATGGAGAGGCTCTCTGCAAATAGGGAATTGAGTAAAACTCTAGCGGAACTGGGAATTAAGCTGGAGCAAGATTTAGCCAGTGATAATAAGCAAGAGCGCTATCAAGAATTAATCAAACGTATAAAAGAATCGAATCTAAAATCAGAATTCACAAGATTAAAAAACCAGCTCAGCGCCCTCCATGACGAGAGTCCAGAGTGGCTAATAGTCCATGCAGAAAAATTAAAAATCGAGCAAGAGATTCATAGGCTTAGAGTTTAGTAACGAAAGATATTATCTTTTATCCGCAGACATTGTCTACGAATATACGTTTAATAACAATAATAAGCTCACGGCGAGTATTTCACAGGGCATTATCTAGATTTTGGTGTATATTCGTAGACAATGTCTCCAACTCCAAGGGCTTGACCGACAATCTCATCGATCATCTTGATAGAGTCACAAAACTCTTTGTCCTCAAGGCGCGCCCTTGAATAATCACGTACAAAAG
>JBEAYS010000095.1:0-5007 GCA_041170505.1 Cyanobacteriota bacterium | reverse complement strand
ACGGATGGTGACTGATTCTAGTTTTTCTCTATCTTTTATAGCCATGATTAGAACTAAATTATAAATGCAGAAAATCTAAAACTTAAGAAAATTATTGCCAGCTTAATAATTCCTATTTTTTTAATTAGTAGACATTGTCTACGAATAAGCCCCTGGTCTAGATAACCCGCGTCTAATTGTAATATTATTACAATTAGACGATAATAGATAAAGGTTTTTTTAATTTGACAAAAAACCGAGGAGCATGGGATTATTTTGTGTTATGGTTATATCTAGAAGACAATTTGGTCAAAGAATGATTGGTGCTGGTGCCACTGTCCTTTTAGGAAGTTCAGCTCCATCTAAAGCTCAGCCCCCTGCCGATGAAGGTGCAAACAATCCTATTCCGACTCAAGATCAAAAAAGAAATGCAGTACTACAAGCATTAAAACCTCAAGTTTTAACCGATGCCGAAAAAGCAATTGTTAAAGAATGGCAAAATAGCGAAAATGGAGTTCTCAGATCTATTTATTATTACCATATGGATTCATTGGTAAGCACGTTTAATAAAACTAACCCTAGTATAGATACCCCTTTGACTTTAAAAGGCGTAAACTCTGCATTTAGTAGTGGTCGTGATGTATCAGTTGAGAAATTTATTAAGATCCATCACGATCTTACTGATCTAGATCAAAGCCGTCCTTATTACGCTTTTCTTACAAACCCTATAACAAGAACACCGAATGGAACTCCAAGGCAACTATTTAGAATATTGCCGATAGATCCTGCAAAGGTTGCTAAAAGCATCGCAGAAATTAAAGATGAAGTATCACTGAGCGATGAAGACAAGGAACTCGCTTTAAGACTATTAGAGCCAATGAAACCAGGTTACTGGGATCTGCGTTCTCCGTATTCAGGTGCTAAATTGTCCACTGATAAGTCCGGTGATTTAGAAACTCTTGAATTTAATCTAGGTAAAGTTAATGAGCCAAATTTATCACAGCTAAGAAAAATAATTTTCACAGGATCTGATTCTCCTAAGTTTCCAGAAGGTGCTGTAAATGGAATCGTTGAAGGACCAGGAAACAGTTTCACGGCTTATTTAAAATCAGGTGAGTACAGAGTTATTACAAAATAACCCCCAAACCCTATAGTGCTACTATAGGGTTTGATCTAAATTCTCTTATTTGATAATTTTAGCTTGAAGCTCGTCCAGGACCTCCTTGGCGTTAGCTTCCATCCGGAGCATCTTTAGGTAAGAGTTCTTGATTTCTCTTTTGTATTTTTGGACGAATTTAAGATGCGGGAAGTAAGTGGCATTAGGGCTTTGGGCTAGTTCGATAAAAGTTTTTATGTAGGGGTTGCCGTGACGCTTAAAAAACTCGGGGCTGTGGCTATTTAGCGGCGTAAATTTTTGCTGAGCGAGCGCTAGGTATTCTAGGTTTTCTTGGCGCAAAAGCCAGAGCATAAACTGGTAGGCTTGCTCTGGATGCCCCGCGTAGCGCGGGATAGCGAGCGCATCGACGGTGACATAAGTCGCTCCTTCAACAAGACCTGGGAATTTTTTGACCTCTACGTTTATTTCAGGCGCGAAAATTTTTGCTAGATTCCGCTCCCAGACTCCGTTATTTTCTAAGGCTATAACCCCGGTGTAAAAAGGATTGTCGGGACTTTGGTAAGACTTGAGCCCTTCAGTAAAAGCCGCCAAGCGGTCTTGAGGAATTTTGCGCGCAAAATTTTCTTGCACCCAGGTCCAGGACTGAATATTAGCCGGGCTGTTGGCTGTGGGCACGCCGTTTTCTGCCCAGCGCCCGCCAAAAAGCACTGGAATAAACTGTCCGGTCCAAGGCGGCCACGAAGGCAACCAGCCTATTTCTTGAGTGCTGTTCATTCGATCAAAAATTTTTACAATATCATTTAGGCTAGATGGCGCTTGCAGATTGTATTTGGCAAGAAGATTGGTGTTAATATGCAGAGCTTCGCAAGTAGGCATCAGCGGCAAAGCCCATTGCTTGCCTTCGATATTGAGCATATCCAAAAATATCTTAGTAAAATCTCCGTCCGGTCTTTTTATCTCACTGAGAGCGTTTCGCATAGCAAAATCAGTTACCATATCTCCGTCTAAGTGCACTAAATCTGGTGAAACCTTGCCAGCGACTGCCATTAAGATTTTTTTACGGGGCATGGAGATGCTGAGCATTTTTACCTTAAAACCATGATTTTCAGAATTAAACTTGGCGACCAGCTCCTCGAGAGGCTTTCGCTCTGGTCCGCTCCAATATTGCCAAAACTCAATCTCTAATTCCGTTTGAGCTTTAGGTGCTTTATTTAGCTCCAAGAAAAACACAAGAGCAATAACTGCAATAAATAAAATTGGCAAAAATTTTATGCTGTTTTTCGGCATCACGCTTAGTTTTAGTTTTGCATGTGGGTCAATTAATGTCTATTTTCGCGCTTAAGCTTCTAGCTTAAGCTTCTCGCTTAAGCACCGCGCGCTAAACCCCCGCGCTAAACCCCCTCGCGCTAAACCCCCTCGCTAAACCCCCGCGCGCGCACTAGCTTCACCCTTTAAAACCGCGCACCAAAACCCTATCCGAACCCGCGAGCAACAAAAACCTGACGCCGCTATCATAAATAAAGATATCTTTATATCTGAGTTTTAAGCCCTTAAATATCAGTTATGATGAAAACTTATGACAGAACGCAGAGTAGTTATTACAGGAATTGGACCAGTAACCCCACTTGGGATCGGTATCGAAGAGTTTTGGGGTGGTCTAAAAGCGGGTAGAAGCGGTATCGATTATCTCTCTAACCCAGCTGAATACGAGAATATAACTCCTCCAGTGAGTTTTGGCGGTCAAGTCAAAAACTTTAATATCGAAAATTATTTTTCTGATCCTCGCCAAGTGCGTGGCTTCAATAAAGACATGGATAATGTTAGTCAGTTTGCCGTGGTCGCCGCTAAGTTAGCTATCGAGGATTCGGGCATTGATTTTGATAAATTAGAAGAGTGGGGCTCAGATCGCACTCGTGTCGCGACCTTCGTGGGGACTGGAATCGGTGGGATTAAGACTACTTGCGATGATTTTATTACTCTAAACATTCGCGGGCTTAAGGCTCTGGGATTACGTTCTATTATTAGGCTCATGCCTAACGCGCCATCAGGGCATATCGGAATTCTTTGGGGGCTTCAAGGGCGCGCCAAATCAGACGCGACAGCCTGCGCATCTGGCTTGGATAGTATTTTTGATGCCTATTGGTACATAAAAAACGGACTAGCTGATGCCATGGTTACTGGTGGAACAGAGTCTTGTTTAAACGCTCTTGCAATTTCTTCTTTTTATAACATGACTGCTCTATCCCGTAGACAGAGCGCGCCTCAGGAAGCGAGCTGTCCTTTTGATAAGCGCCGTGATGGATTTATTATGTCTGAAGGTTCGGTGGTCTTTATGATGGAAGAGCTGAGCCTCGCTAAAAAACGCGGAGCTAAGATATACGCTGAGCTAGTTGGCGTAGGAGCTAGCTGTGATGCTTATCATATTACTGCCCCATCAGAAGATGGTTCTGGCGGAGCGCGCGCAATTGAGATGGCTCTCAAGCAAGCAGGCATCGGTGATGCGCGTGAAAAAGTAGATTTTATATCAGCTCACGGCACGAGCACTCCGCTTAATGACGCTCGCGAGACGGCGGCCATCAAAAAAGTTTTTGGTGAGCACGCATACAAGCTATGTGTCTCCTCGACTAAGTCTATGACAGGTCACTTGATAGGAGCGGCTGGCCCAGTGGGTTTGACCTCGGCTATTATGGCGTGTAAAGAAAACATCGTATCGCCTACGATTAACTATCAAGAGCCAGATCCAGACTGTGACTTGGATTACGTACCTAATAAATCTCGTGAGCGCACCGTAAACTACGCAGTTGCCCAAGCTCTTGGATTTGGCGGACATAACACTGTTGCTGTAGTTAAAAAATTCGTAGAATAGAATCTAAGACCCCAAAATACTATTATTCCCAAACGAAGATTAAAGCTTTTTAATATTCACTTAGTTAAAATTGCCTAGTTTAAGTGTATATACTTGATAAGGGGTGGGGTTTTGACTTATATTAGCGGGGTCTCTGGGGACTTTGAGTTTAGAAGTAATAGGTCTATTACGTCTAATGATATAAAACCTTTTGAGTTTAAATCTCAGCGAAGTTTAATTAACGGTAAGTTTTCATTTAAGGGTAATGCCGAAAAATTTGTTTTTGAAAAAACCTCCACTGATTTTTTGTTTAAGGGTGGAAATAACAAATTTGTTTTTGAAAAAAATCCGAATAGTTTTTCTTTTTTAGGTAATAATAATAAATTTGTTTTTGAAAAAGGATCTAGTGAATTTGTTTTTAATAGTATCGATGATAATGAATTTGTTTTTATAGCTAACCCACTTCAGACTGCTTATGGATTCAATTACGATACGAGTTTTCACGGTGCAGAAGATATAATTCAAAAAGCAATTTTTAGAATTAGAATTAGAAATCTACCCTCAAGTCTTAGGGCAATGCCTCGGTACCGAAATTCTGATGATTTTTATTTTTTTGGTTCATCAGATTTAATTATGGAAGCAATAAAAGAAGAACTAAAGTTAATGTCATTAGGTTCAGATATTCAAAATGAAGAATTAATTTTCAGTAGTGGTTTTGAGTCTAATAGTGCTTCCCTGGCTAGTTTGGATATGAGTTATAAATCAGATGTTATTTTTGCTGATGATGAAAACCCTTCTAAATTAGTTTATGTAAAAAATGATAAACCTGTTTATAAACCTGTAGAAAAAATTTATTCTGTATCGGAGTTAATTATTAAAAATGAAATAAAAAAAATTTTTTCTAGGAAACAAGCTATACAAGAAAGATTTAATGAACCAAAATCAAAAAATAAAATTTTTGATTTTCCTAATTTATTGGATAATAACAATTCTAACTCTCAACCTAGTCCAAAAATATCCTCAAATGAGTTGGTTAGTTCTCGCTCTAGTCCAGATCAGCCACCTC
>JBEAYS010000094.1:0-3939 GCA_041170505.1 Cyanobacteriota bacterium | reverse complement strand
TGACGCGAATGATTGGATTATCGGGGAATACTTCAGCAAATCTGGAGATGCTTACCCCCGCGCAGATAGAAACGATAATAATAGAAGTTTTTAGAGAAGAGATTTGTTTAAGTAGATCGTTTATGTTTTGAGGTTTTACGGCGATTAGTAAAATACCATCTGAATCCAGCTCGCTGATTAGTTTATCAAGCTGGCTGTGGGTGCTAAAATCTTGAGCGCTTAAAGCTGCAAGTACAATTGGCTGAAGATCAAAAAGTCCGATGTCCTTAGCGTGATAGAAGCCAGCAGAGACAAGCCCTCTTGCGATCGCTTGTCCCATGGCTCCGGCTCCTATTATGCCAAGTTTAGACATTTAGACAGCTGTTTTAGCTTTTAGGTCGATAATAGTTTTACCTGCTTTAGCGTTAGAAAAATTATTAGCGACTGCTTGCCAGTTAATCAAATTCCAAAAAGTCTCAATCCATCTTGGTCTGAGGTTTTGGTGCTCTAGGTAGTAAGCGTGCTCCCAAACATCAATAGTCAAGAGCGGTTTGCGCTTAGAATTCATTAGGCAGTTGTCTTGATTAGCAGATTTTTCTACTACTAGCTTGTTGTTTTCTGGACACCAAGAAAGCCACGCCCAGCCGCTCCCAAATTGGGTCGTAGCCGCGTTAGCAAACTCAGTTTTGAAATTTTCAAAACTTCCAAAATCTTTTTTGATTTGCTCGCCAAGCTCGCCTGTCGGTTCGCCGCCAGCGTTTGGTCCCATCACAAACCAGAATAAAGTGTGATTATAGTGTCCGCCACCATTATTGATCACAGGCTGTCTTTTATCAGCAGGGATCTCCATTACGCGGCACATAAGCTCTTCGATTGGTAAGCTGGCAAACTCAGGAACAGCTTCAAGAGCTTTGTTGAGGTTATTTACATAAGCTTGGTGGTGTTTGGAATAATGAAATTCCATAGTTGATTTTAGGTAATTAGGTTCAAGAGCATCTAGTGCCCATGGTAATTCTGGTAAAGAATGAGTCATAATTTCTCCTTTTTAGATTTTGCGACAATGCTAATTTTAGCATTTTTCGTCATAAAAATATCACGAGTAAATCTCTAGTACCTGACAGGCTCATCATCAAAAGTGCGCCATAAGTACCATACAGCCACCGTTCTATAAGGAGCCCAGCGCGCCGAGAAATCTAGAATTTCATTTTTGTCGTATTTGACTTTAGGATAATTATTCACAACGGCTTTTAATAAACCAATATCACCAATTGGAAATACATCTGGCAAACAAAGATAAAAAATCTGAAACATCTCTAAAGTCCATTTGCCAATTCCTTTTATAGCGAGCAGTTCTTCAGCCACTAGGTCTGAAGAGCGTTTCATAAAATACTGATGATTGATTTTGTTGCTGATAAAGTATTCAGCGATATTTTTTAGGTATTGAATTTTTTGCCTGGATAGACCGGTGTCTTTGAGCTGGTTTTCGTGGGTATCAAGAATTGCTTGAGCGTGAATTTTATTTTTTGGTAGAGTAAGAATTAATCTTTTCCAAACGCTCTCGGCGGCTTTGACGGAGATTTGTTGTCCTACGATGGCGTTAGCAAGCGTCTTATACGGATCACCAAAAGAAAAGAGAACATCAGATTGATGTTCTCTTATAATCTTCGCCATGGTTTTATCCTGGGCGCTTAAATATTTACAGGCAGTTTGCCAATAGTCTGGTACTATCTTGCGCAAGCTGGCTCGTTGAAATATTCTTTTAGACCGGTGTTAGTAGGCTTCATACCTTTAGCACCTTCGTTCCAGTTAGCAGGGCAAACTTCGCCGTTAGCTTCAAAGAACTGAAGAGCTTTTACCATGCGTACAGCTTCATCAATATTACGTCCTAAAGGAAGGTTGTTAACTACTTGATGCTGAACTAAACCGTTTTTATCAATCAAGAAAAGACCTCTAAAAGCAATTCCAGCGCCTTCTAGAAGTACATCATAAGCTTCACTGATTTTTTTGTTTAAGTCAGCGACTAGTGAATAAGTTACTCCTTGAATTCCGCCTTGTGCTTTTGGTGTGTTTAACCAAGCAAAGTGTGAAAACTTAGAATCAACGCTAACGCCGATAACTTCGGTGTTTAGAGCTTTAAACTCATTAAGTTTTTCTTGAAATGCGTGCAATTCAGTAGGGCACACAAAAGTAAAATCAAGCGGATAAAAGAAAAGTACAACGTACTTGTTTCCCTTAAACGAACTTAAAGTTACCGAACCCATTTCATTACCGTTAATAACAGCATCTGCTGTAAAATCTGGTGCTTGTTTTCCAACTAATACTCCCATAATCAAATCTCCTTTTTTAGTGAGTTTTAAACTCTTTTTACTACTTTGATTATAACTTAACTGGCGCCGTCAAAAGCCTTGATTATGCTATTATTTGCTAATCAGGGGCTAATCTTTAGCTAAAATTAAACATTAAAATGAAAAAAGAAATCTTTAACCGTAATATCAGTAAAATCGAAGCTCTCTCCACGCCTTTATCTCTTAGAAACGCTATACCTATTTCTGACGAGGTTGGTGATTTTATTATTCAAGCCAGAGACACTATTCGTAAAATAATCTGGGGTGAAGATAAACGATTGCTTGCTATTGTCGGTCCTTGTTCTATTCACGATACCGCTCAGGCACTGGATTACGCTACTCGTCTCAAAAAACTAAAAGATGAAGTTCAAGACCAAATCTATATCGTTATGCGCGTGTATTTCGAAAAGCCGCGTACTGTGCTGGGTTGGAAGGGTATGATCTACGATCCGCATCTAGACGATAGTTTTGATATGCTCACTGGTCTGCAAAAAGCTCGCAAGCTACTCACGGACATTAATTCTATGGGCATTCCCTGCGCTACAGAAATGTTAGATCCTCTTGTCCCGCAGTATATCGCTGAATTGATATCTTGGTCAGCTATTGGAGCTAGAACTACTGAATCACAGACCCATAGACAAATGGCAAGCGGACTGTCTATGCCAGTCGGCTTCAAAAACAGCACTACTGGCGATTTTGATGTTGCGATAAACGCGGCTAAAGCGGCTAGATTGCCTCAGAGTTTTATTGGTATAAATCAAGAAGAAGGTAAGATTTGTATTTTTCATACCAAGGGAAACCCTGATACTCACTTGATTCTACGCGGTGGTACTGATGGACCTAACTATTCTGCTGAGCATGTTAAGCACGCCCAAAAAGCTATAGAAAAAGCAGGACTCAAAAGTGGCATTATGATTGATTGCAATCATGCTAACTCTGGCAAAGATCCTTATAAGCAACCGACTATTTTGCAAGATATAGTAAAACAAAAACTCGCTGGAAACCAGTCTATAATTGGTTTTATGGTAGAGAGCCACATTAAAGGCGGCGCTCAATCTCTTGGATCTGATTTATCAAAACTTGAATATGGAGTGTCAATTACTGATGCCTGCATCGATTGGGATGGCACGTCAGAAATGTTTAAATCAGCGGCGCTTGCTTTGCGCTCAGCTAAGTTACAATCAGCTTAATAAAAATATCTTCTCCTAGGGTTAGTAATTTAAAAATTGTGCTTAGACTCGAAAAATCTTCGATTTTTATCGTATATTTTGTGTGTCGCTCAATCTACGCATCGACTTTGCCCGTGGAATTACTAACCCTTCTAGACATGTAAGCGTCGTCGATGCTTGTTGAGCTAGTCACAAGCAAGAGAATATACTGAAATTTATATCTTGCTTATAAATTTTTGTTAGGATTTTTTCGGGAGATACAAATGAAAAGTAGAAGAGAATTACTTTCTGGTCTTTTGATTGATTTAGCTAAGTCGATGTTCATTATTATAGTTATGGGTAAGTTGATTAATCCTCAGCTTGTATCGGTATTAATCGCTTTAATTGCAATGATTTGTGTTATAGTATTAATAGTTGTAGCTGTTTATATACACCCTAAATCAGAG
>JBEAYS010000093.1:0-2916 GCA_041170505.1 Cyanobacteriota bacterium | reverse complement strand
ATTTAATTGTGAATCGTGTCAGACCCGGTCTAATAGAGGCTAATCAAATGATGAGTATCGATGATATTTGCGAGATTCTTTCCGTTGATTTGATCGGTGTGATTCCTGATGATGAGGATATAGTTATCTCCACCAATAAAGGCGAACCGCTCTCCTTGACTACTAATAAGTCTGCTGGCCAAGCTTATAGAAATATAGCTAGAAGAATTCTTGGCGAAGAAGTTCCTTTTATGGATCTAAACAAAAGATTAGGAATATTCAAAAAAATAAAGGCGATGTTTGCATAATGAAAAGCGTATTGAAGTGGTTTTTTGGTTCTAAATCTGAAGCTAGTGGTTCGACTGCTACTAATCGTATGAAATTAATGGTAATTCATGATCGTTACCAATTACCTCCGGCAATTGTCGATCAAATGAAGTCGGAATTGCTCGCTGTCGCTTCTAAATATTTTGAGATAGATCCCGAGTCAGCTGAGTGTGTGATAAAATCTCAAGGTAATAGAAGAGCCTTCATATCAGCGATAGTGCCGCTCCTAAAGAGAAATTCAAATGACACAAACGACAATCGACCAGGACAAAACAAACATAATCGCAGAACGCAAAAAAAAGATAGCAAAAATTTATCAGCAGGCGTTGCCTGATTTAATTTTTCAAGCTCAAAGTGTTCATAGAGCTAATAACGACCCTAATGAAGTGCAATTCTGTACTTTATCCAGCATTAAGACAGGAGCTTGTCCTGAAGATTGCGGCTATTGCTCTCAATCAGCGCGTTATAACACAGGTCTTCAGTACGAACCTCTGCAAGAAAAATCCAAAATCCTCGATGAGGCGCGTGAAGCAAAGGCTCAAGGTTCTACCCGCTTTTGTATGGGAGCCGCTTGGAGAGAGGTTCTGCTAGGTAAGCAATTTGATCAAGTCGTAGAGATGGTCAGCGAAATCAAGTCTATGGGGCTTGAGCCTTGTGTTACACTTGGTATGCTAACTTTAGAGCAAGCCCAGCGCCTTAAGGAAGCTGGTTTGCATAGTTATAACCATAATTTAGATACCTCGCCCGAGCATTATGGCAAGGTGATTACTACTAGAACATATGCAGATAGACTAAATACTATCGCTAATGTTCAGAGTGCTGGTATTGATGTTTGTTGCGGAGGAATTTTAGGCATGGGCGAAACTAGTGAAGATCGTATCGCTTTAATTGCCGAACTCTCTGTGCTTGATCCACAACCAAGTTCAGTCCCTATAAATGTTTTAGTGCCTATTCCAGGAACACCGCTAGAATCTGCAAGCCCGATAGATAAACTAGAGTTAGTGCGTACTGTCGCTGTTACTCGTATCATGCTTCCTAAGGCTCGTGTAAGGCTTTCTGCTGGCAGATATACTATGTCTGATGAGCTTCAGGCTCTTTGTTTTATTGCTGGAGCTAATAGTATTCATACTGGCGATAAGCTTTTAACCACTCCGCTAGCCGGCCAATCAAAAGATCATGATTTGATTTCTCGCCTTGGAATGCACTCAGCTATCTAGTTTTATGAAAAAAAATGCTTTTATTTATGTAATTTGTGGAGGCTTTTCAGGGGAAAGAGAAGTGTCCTTGCGCTCTGGTAAGAATGTATATGAGTCGCTAAAACGCTCTGGCTATGAGAATCTTAGGCTTTTTGATCTTGCTAATATTGCTGATCTTAAAGTTTTGATTGACGCTAAACTTAATCATCAGTTAGATCTAGCAGTTTTGATGACTCACGGGGATTACGGTGAGGATGGGTGTTTGCAGGGGTTATTAGAGTTAATTAGGGTTCCATATACTGGATCTAATCTTGAAACTAGTGCGATTTGCATGAATAAAATTCGCACTAAAGAAATTTTATCTAAGTATAATTTGCCGGTTCTACCGACTTATCTGGCTAGTGAATTGATTTCTGGCTCTAAGACTATTTCAGGCGATTTTATAATTAAACCAATAAACGGTGGATCGAGTGTAGGAGTGGTGAAATTCACTTGCCAAGCGGATCTTATTAATTACCAAAAATCTAATTCTGGTTTTGAACCAGATAAATTTTTTGCTGAACCTTTTATACGCGGCACTGAGCTGACGACAAGTATTATTCATCTTGAAGACCTAAGTTTAATACAAGATTCTAGCCACATTAAAATTAAACATAGTAATAATTTAGTCTCCCTACCTTTATTAGAGCTCAGACCCAAAAATGAGTTTTATGATTACGAAGCTAAATATACAGAAGGTCTCACTGAGTTTGTTTTGCCTGCTCAAATATCAAAAGAGCTAGAAAATAGAATCCACGATTATGCTATTTCAGCTTTTGAGATAATGTCTTGTAAGTCAGCCGCTCGAGTGGATTTTATTATCACTTCTGAGGGTTGTCCCTATATTTTTGAGATTAATACTTTGCCCGGTATGACCAATACTAGCGATCTACCCGCTCAAGCTAAATCAGCTGGAATAAGCTATGATCAGCTTGTTGAAAGGGTACTTTTAGCTCAACAAGCATCGACGACGCTTACATGTCTAGAAGGGTTAGTAATTGTCACGGGCAAAGTCGATGCGTAGATTGAGCGACACACAAAAAACACAAGAAAAATCGAAGATTTTTCGAGTCTAAGCACAATGTTAAAATTACTAACCCTAGGAGATAGTTAAGGGCTTAATTATTTTCTGTCTAACTAAATTCATGGTTTTATGAGATATTTAAGGATTTGCTGAAAAACTAAGTTTTAATTTCATTTCAAGGTCCTTGATTGACCGTTAGCGAAGACAAAAATGATTTGCAAATGATACTACAGCAAAAATTCCTAATGAAAACCTAAAGAATTAGAATAGGCTCTGGCCAATGTAAGAGCTCTGTGTTTTAATTTTCTGGATTTGGTAGCGACTCAACTAAGTTTCAATAATCTTTTACAA
>JBEAYS010000092.1:0-14090 GCA_041170505.1 Cyanobacteriota bacterium | reverse complement strand
CTATAATGGTGCTTGATTGATATCTCAAACAAACAAGGCTAATCTTTCTGGTCCACCTTCTGGTACACCTTCTGGTACACCTTCTCCACCTACTAGTACATCTACTAGTTCACCTACTAGTTCACTTGTTCAATCAACAAATAACCCCACCCAACAAAATCCGGCTATATCTGAATCGCTCTTAAATCAAGTGGGACGAGTATTGATATTACCACAACGACATACTCCAAAATTTTACCAACAAACAGCTGTTAATAAAGTCATTGAAGGATTTAATGAACTTGATAGAGGGCAACTAATACTTCCATGCGGAACAGGTAAGACAGAAACAGCTCTCTGGATTAAAGAAAATCTAAAACCTAAAAAGACCCTATGTCTTTTCCCTTCAATAGCTCTAGTTAAACAAACTAAAGAAAGATGGGAAGAGCAAAGAGATCCTAATAAGAATTATGATTATCTGTGTGTGTGTTCTGATCCTGGAGTAGATAGTAGAAAGAGTTCCAAGGTAGATGAAGAAAATGAGGCAGAAGAGTTTAAAGCTCTAAAGGGATCTAAAGTCACTAGCAAACCAGATGAAATCACGAGTTTCCTTGAAAAAGAAGGAGAATCTGTAGTTTTTGCAACTTATCAAAGCTTACCAAAAATCATAGAAGCGATGAGAGATAGAGATATTGAATTTGACTTAACTATCGCTGATGAAGCGCATGTAACAGCCGGCGAAGAAGGTAGACTTTTTACGGCTATGCACGATAACAATAATCTAAGATCTAAAAAAAGACTATATATGACCGCAACTCCAAGAGTTCTATCAGAGAATTCACAAGCTGATGGTGATAGCACGCTAATAGGGATGAATAATCAGGATGTTTATGGACCAGAATTTCACAGAATGAGTTTTGCAGAAGCAATTCAAGCAGGAGCATTAGTAGATTATAAATTAGTAGTACTTGGAATTAAGCCTGGAGAATCTGGGTCAATCATCAGTAGGCAGAACCTCAACATTAGTGACGTAGACTTAAGCTCAGTAGCAAAATCCGTTGCACTAGATAAATTCATGGAAAACAACGGACTCCGAAGAGCTCTGACTTTTCATTCAAGAAAAGATAATGCAGAGAACTTTGCTAAAACCAGAAAACTAGTAACTGGTAATGAAGATAGCTATTATGTCGACGGTACTATGCCCGTAACTGTTCGCAATCAAATTCTTGATAAGTTCAAAGCCGCGAAAGGAAGCTCGACTGTTTCTAATGCTAGATGTCTTACTGCAGGAGTGGACGTACCATCAATTGACACCGTGGTGTTTATTGATCCAAAATCAAAAGATGCAAAAGTAGATATTGTACAAGCCGCTGGAAGAGCGATGAGAAAAGATCCAAAAAATCCAGATAAAAGATGTGGGTATATTGTTCTTCCCGTAATGCTTACTGAAAATGGGGAAATTAACAAGAAAATGCCTTCATATGAAGGTTTAAAACATGTAATTGGTTCGCTAGCCCTTCATGACGAAAGACTTGAAACTTTTATTAATCAAAGAAGAAATCAGGATGAATCATCCAATCCTCCTTTTGTTACTCCTGCAATAGAGGGTCCAGAGATTAAAGTTTTGACACTAGATGATAATCTTGAAACAATACATACTATAAAAAATGAGTTGGAGTTTACAGAAGAAGTTATTGCCTGCTCTAGAGAGATGCTTACTGGTTCCCGCTATTGCAATTTTGAAGAAGCTCGTCAAGCTTTATTAAGTTTGGCTCCAAATAAACCAAAAAGACTTAGAAATATTAAAGATCTACCAATCACTCTTCCTCAGCTAAATAGACTTGCACTCAAAGAACAACTAATTGAAAAACATTTGACCGAAGCTCAAATGTTGAATTTTATATGGAATCCAAAAAATCCAAATTCGCCTGTTGAGGAAGCAGTACCTACCCCAATTGTCGCTGAACCAATACCAATAATCCCTTCAGATCAAGAAATTATTGCACAAATCAGGCAAAAATATCCTTTTTGCCCTCAAAACTATGAAGAGATAATTGAAAACGATGAAAGCATTAAACAACTAAAAATCCACAAAAAATCTCTAGAAAACCCAGCGCAATTAGCTAAAAAGATTTGGGACTTAAGTCCTTTAGATGCTTATATAGAGGAATTAGTGAAACCTAAAAAAAATAAAAATTTATTTGTAAACATACGTGAAAATGTTCAAGAAGGAACTTTAGCTTTACTTTATGAATTAAGATCTAAATACCCAAACAAATTACCCTTAGGCGATTTAGAAAAAAATGATTTGTATGAACAAATATCTAATGAAATGAGTTGGGCATTTTCTAATGCGTCAGGATTCCTTAATGGTCAAATTTTCAAGGGTTCTTTGGATGATCTATTTGGGAAGAGTCTTGCAGCAAAAATTTCCGCTTTTATATGGGGAGATATTGCTCCTATACTAAATCTAGACGCGGTTAGAGAAGAATGTAAAAAGAATCCAAATTTAACTACTAATGATCTAAATCAAATATTAGAAAAGAATGGTAACTCAAGCTATGTCAGTGAGTCACAATTAGATGAAATACTTCATGATGGTTCAAAAACAACTAGTTTAAAGGAACTTTTTAATATTGCGCTTGAAAAACGAATTAGCGTTTCAACCTCAGAGGACCGTTACCCTGCAATAAATCGTATGGACTTAAAAATAGGTGTACAGCAATTAAAGCAAATGTTTGCTGAATATACAAACCATTCATTAATTCCTGAAGATCCTTTTTTATGCTTAAAAAAACTTGCTGAAGCTAATCAATATTATGAAACAATAAAAACAAAATACTCAGATTTATTAGGGAAAAGAGGTTCTTTGATTGATACAGAAACCATACATCGAATCCCCCTTAAAGGCTTAAAAAAAGATAATGGGGAAATAAGTGTCAAAGAGCTCAAAGTGCTTGCACAACTACGAGGAGAGGCACTACCTTGTGCAAAGGATTTTCCTGCCCCACAAGAAGAACAACTAACTAGAATGGAGAAATTTATGCTTGAAGTAAGAAGAAGAACAAACACTAGATGACCTAATGCCTAGGATTCTCATAAACAAGATCCAAGTCATTGCGGAACAAATATATAAGACAAAAAATGGGATTTCTAAATAAAATCTGTATCAGAGCTTGCTTGGGAGTATGGCACACGCACTAGAGTCGTTTGATTCGGAATCTGCTTAACAAAAACATCCAGGACTATTTACTTTTAAACAACGCCGTTTCGCGAATATTAAAAACATTGACGATAAAAAACAGCAAGGTCTTAGTTACAAACAACGAGCTAAACAAGCTTAGCACCACACCAATTAATAGCGTTACTGCAAAACCTTTTACCACGCCAGTTCCGAACATAATCAAAATCAAACAAACCATTGAAGTGTTCATATTAGAATCAAAAATACTAGAGTAAGCGCGATCAAAACCATCTCTGATACCGATGAGTACCGATTTTCCTTCGCTCATCTCTTCTTTGGCGCGCTCAAAAATCAGAATATTAGCATCTACTGCCATACCGATACTCAGAATAAAACCCGCTAATCCAGCGAGTGTGAGGGTTACATAATCCTGAAAAACATAAAGGCTCATCAGCACATAAACAGAAAGTGCAACAGCCGCTATTAAGCCTGGCAAGCGATAAACAAAAATCATAAATAAAATCACAGCCAAAAAGCCCCAAGTACCAGCTTGGATACTTTTGTTTATGGATTCTTCGCCAAGAGTTGCGCCAATAGATCTTTCTTGAAGAATTTTCACTGGGACAGGAAGCGCACCAGCATTGAGTTGTACGGCTAGATCCTGCGCTTGATCAGCAGTAAAGTTACCAGTAATCTGTCCGTTACCAGCAGTTATTGCAGTGCGCACAGTAGGAGCAGAAATCAAATTGCCATCTAGAAAAATTCCTAGAGGAGAACCCACTAATCTAGCAGTTAGCTCACCAAATTTTTGGGCCGCTTCGGGCTTAAGCTCAAAATCTATAGCCCAAGTCGCCACACCATCAGTGCTAGCTTGAGCTCTTTTTAGATCAGCACCGGTAATTCCTGTACTAACCCACTCATCTGGCTGAGTGCCAGGTTGCTTAAATTCCAGATTAGCAGTAGCGAGTAATCTACGCTTCACTGTAGTCGGGTCAGCACCGGGAACTTCTACAAGAATTCTATTCTTGCCCACTTGCTGGACTATCGCTTCGCTAGTACCAGAGGCATTTACACGATTCTCAAAAACTTTTACCAAGCCTCTCATAACTTGCGGGTTTATTTCAGGTACTTTTTCTGTAGGTAAAGCCTCAAACTCAAACTGGGAACCTCCCACCAAATCCAAACCAAGCTTCATCTTAGTAAAAACATAGAGATTATTAGCTTTATAGACTAATTGTTTTTTTAATTTATCAAACTGAGGCAATTGACTAGCGCGCTCAAATTCAAATATTCCATTAAAACAAAATACCGCTATCAAAACGACGGTAAAAAACTTCCAATTTTCTTTTATAAATTCCATAATCACTTTTTATTTTACAGCGTTTATGGGGAATCTTCTATTATTAAACCCTATAGTAGCACTATAGGGTTTAATAATACTCAATCAAAAAATTTTAGCAGAAAAAAATTACTCTAAAAACCCAGCCCGCATCAATCTAAAACCTTTACTTGCTGGGAAAAAAGCCCTGGCTTGCTCAAAAACAGGATCCAAATCAGCCCCAGCCTCAAAAAAACCTATCATAGTCGAACCAGAGCCACTCATAAGAACAAAACTGGCCCCAAGATTGTATAAATCTTCTTGGATATCGACAAGCTCCGGAAAATGATCGAAGATCACCGATTCAAATTTATTATAAAACCCATCAATGTCATCATGCTCCTCAAACACTGTCATAGAGAGCAGATCATAAGCAACCTTAGTCGAGATTCCTATCTCAGGCTTGACCATAATCACCTGGCTAAAGGTATCAAAAAACTCATTTAACTCTTTTTCATCATGGATATCACTTAGAATTTCACCGCGACCCGTTCCTCTGAGACGCTTTGCCTGGTGGGCAATAAGGGCAAAAGGCACATCAGAACCAATCTCGAGAGCTAATTCTAAAAGTTCTTTTTGATTTAAGGACCAATCAAAATTCTCCATAAAAAATTTATTTAAAGCCCTCAGCGTAGCGGCACCATCAGAACTACCACCAGCAAGACCTGCTGATAGAGGGATATTTTTTTCGATAAAAATATCTATGCGAACCGATTTAATCAAGTCAATGACTTGATCTTGGGGCAGGCGTGTAAAAAATATTTCTATAGCCTTAGTAACTGAGTTATTAATACCTAGAGATTTGATCTCACTAGAATCTGAATCGATATTAATCTCAAAATCAATATCCTCAGCAGTTCCACACTCTACAGTTATAGAAAAAGTTAAAAGATCAGCAAGGTCAATGGCCTGAAAAATCGTATCGATATTGTGATAACCATCATCCCGACGATTAAGTACATTTAAAAAAAGATTTATTTTTGCAAAGGCTTTTTCGACATGAAGGGATTTTTTGATCATTTTAAGTTTAGTTAAACTGTGATTTTTCTTATAATAACCTGGTTTTTTAAAATGAACTTCGCAAATGTGCTAATATAGATTAATTATGGAATCTGCTCTCGTTAATAAAAAAGAGCTTAAACACCATCGGGTACTAGATGAAAGTACCCAAAAAGATATTAAGGTGGTGACAGCGCCAGCTTTGATTAGTTCTGTACCCCCATGGTCACTTGCCTGTGAAATTGGTCTAAAACAAGGCGACAAAATTCTTGAAATTAATGGAAAAGGTCTAAGAGATATTTTTGATTTTGAATTGCAATTTAAAAAATCAGAAGAAGTAGAGTTGTTAATAAAAAGAGAAAACGAAGAATTTATTTTTGAAATCGAAAAAGATTACGACGATGAGCTGGGCGCGGAGTTTGCAACACCGCTTTTTAACGGAGTTCAAGAGTGCGCTAATAAATGTCCATTTTGTTTTGTGGAAAACCAGCCTTTTGATCAAACTAGAGAAACTCTCCAGCTAAGAGATGATGATTTTCGCCTGAGCTATTTTCACGGCTCTTACATAACTCTTACTAATCTTAGTTTTTCAGATCGTAAACGCATCGAAGAACTTAGACCAGGACCGCTCTATATCTCAGTACACGCCACAGAACCCGAAGTCCGAAATTTAATGCTCGGCAGAAAAAAATCAAACCCAATCATAGATGAGCTCAGATGGCTGGGCTCGCTTGGCATACCGGTGCATACCCAAATCGTTTTATGTCCAGAGATGAATGATAGAGAGCATTTACTCAAGACTATTAGTGATCTTCACGACCTAAAAGCTAATCCCGTTGTCTCGGTGGCTGTGGTACCTGTGGGACTTACTAAGTATCACCGGGGAGGTCTGAGAAGATTCACTATTGATGAGCTTTTCGATGTGATTAATCTTGTGGAAACTTGGCAAAATCAGGATTTCAATAAGCGCAAAAATTTTGTATTTTTATCAGACGAATTTTATTTAATGACTCACACGCCAGTCCCTAATCAAGATTACTACGGAGACTACCCACAGCTCGAGGATGGAGTAGGCATGACTAGATTGTTTTTAAATGAAATAGAAAAAAAACTTAAGCAAATAAAAAAACCAAAAATTACAAATAATCAAGCTCCTAAAAAAATCGCATGGATTAATGGGACCATCTCAAAGCCAATCGTGGAGAAAGTCGCCAATCGAATCAATCAAGCTATTCCTGGCATTGAGCTAAAAGCTTTTTGTTTAGATTCTATTTTTTGGGGTGTAACCAATGTATCAGGCTTGCTTACTGGAAATGATATTTATCAGGGTCTACGATATATCCCAAAAGAAATGATTGGTGAATTGATCATTATCCCATCAGTGATGCTAAAAGAAGGTAGTGATATTTTCCTTGATGATATGCATATTTCCGAGCTTGAAAAAAAACTTGGCATCAAATGCCAAAAAGCTTGGGGTGCTGATGAACTAGTTAATCTTATATCGCAAAAGCCTCTACATTTAATTGCATCTGGTACTTAGAATCTAGCTCTCCAAGGGGCGCCAGTAGCCAGTTCCAGGACTTTACTAACTTAGCGTTTGATAAATAATCTGGGATATTTAAATCTTTAATACTAGATTCAACTGCAAGTAATTGATTGTCAGAATTTAGAATTTGTTTTTGAGTATCGCTTATTAGAATTATTTTTTTGTTATTAGCTTCTAAGCGCTTTAAATATTCTAAATGGTTTTTAATTAGTGATTTATAGAAACAAGAAAAGTCAAAATCAATTTTTTGCTTAATGAGCCACTGCTCTGCGCACAAAGGTAGTTGAGACAAGAGATTTAATGAAATCACCAAATCCAGCTCATTATCAGTCATAAAAAAATCTGGCACAAAATTTATTAGAGAATTTATGCGAGCATTTAATTCTTGTAAGCTACCAGAAATCTTATATTCTTGAATAGCCTGATAAAGAGCTTTTAAATTACCTGAAATATCAATCTCCAAGAAACTAACATTGTCAAAATACTTGATTTGATTAATCGTAGATTGCATAAAAATCAAATCCACCAAGACCACTTGCTTAAAGCGTTCTGATAGTTCTTTAAGAGGAATATCATTTATTAAGCCTGCTCCGATGATCATAACTTTATTTCTCGGGCTATTACTAGCTTGATCAAGAATCACAGATTTAGTAAAATCCAAATGCTCTTGCCAAGCATGTTTGAGGCGACCAGACCGAGCCTCTACTCCAATTAACTCTTGCAAAATTCCCATCTCTCTGAGGTATTTTGGACAGCATAAAGCGTGAAATAAATAGCTTAGAAACTCAGCAATCATTTAATTTTTTCGAACCTTCCATTTTTCACTTGATACACACTCATTGCTGATAAAACCAAATCACCTATTTCATTAAACTTAATTAAACCTGTCAAACCCTTGTATTCACTAGCTTTTAGGGCATCTACAATTGTAGGGTACTGTTTATTATCCACCGATCTAATTGCTTCAGCTAAGACCATCATGGCATCATAGCTATTCATCGCAAAAGCCGAGGGCTCTGATTTGAATTTAGACTTGAACTCTTCGATAAAATCAACCACCTCTGGAGCTGTCTCATCGACGCTATTACCTGTGACATAGGCATTTTCTGCTCTCAGACCAGCTTCTTGAATGAATCGCTTAGAATAGACACCATCCGCTCCTATAAAAACTACTTCTTTTTTATTGGCTAGAGCAAGCTCTTTTACTATTTGAGCGGCTTCACCGTACTCACCTATAAAAACTAAAACTTGAGAACTAAGATTTTTTACTTCGTTTTGATGCTGAGATTGCCCTTGTTTAATGGTTTTGATTTCAGAAACTTTATCCAAATTTATTTTTTGGATTTCTGTTTCTACCATAGTCGCTAGAGTAGAACTATAAAGAGTATTATTCCCAAAAATCGAAACTCTCAAAGGATGAGTGCCTGGCAAATGACTTATAAGATCAGCCATCAATCTAGCTTGCTGATCGTCTCTTCCAATAGTCCTATAAACAAAACCCTTTACTTCGGGACGCTCGGTAAACAAAGGATGCGTCGACGCTGGGCTTACCTGCACAATTCCATAACGAGAATATATCTTAGAAGCTTCTATTGATGTTTGAGAAGTCAAGTGTCCTATGACGCCGCTTACATCAGCTTTTACAAATTTATTAGCACATTCAAGAGCGTTTGTAATTTTTGCTTTATCGTTACAAGAAATAATTTCTATCATTCTACCGTTAATGCCACCGCTAGAATTAATTTTGTCTTTAGCCATCTCAGCCGCTCCTAGAATGGATTTGCCAAGATCAGTATAAAGATCTTCCATCGGCGCTGAGACACCGATTAGTATAGGACTATTATTTGTTTTTAGAAGTTGAAGCTCAGCTTGAGAAAGAGGCATATACTTCAATTCCTGAGCCAGTCTTTGAGCTTTTTGAGAATAAATAAAATCATAGAGCTCTTTAATGGCACGAGAATTTTTAGCTTGAGGGCTATAAATATAAATCAACCTTGTAAGCGGATAATAACCCTTCTCAATATTGGCTTGATTAGCTTGAATATTGTCGACACTAAGAGCTTTTACCACCTGGTTTAGCGCCCTGAAGCTCATCAATGAAATAGAATTCGGAAACTTACCGATAGCACTTATTAAATCACTATCTTTATTAGCTACCATAGAAACTTCATAAGGCAGTTTATTTGTTGCATAGAAAAAATTATAAAGAGCAATTCTACTTAAATCATTTTCTGCTCTATCTATCACCACAAGCGGCTTATTCAAGTCTACCAATGATTGCCAGCTATTAATTTTTCTACTAAAAATATCTTTTAGCTGGTCGGTACTTAAATTATTTAGAGGATTACTCGGATGAACTACTATTGCAATAGCATCTCTCAGTATGAGTTTTTCGGATATTTCATTTTTATATACAGCAGGAATCTCGAGAGTACCAATATAAGCGTCTATTTGAGCGGTATGCAAAAGATTAAGGGCTTTTATTTCATCGACATTTTTTAGAAGTTGGATTTTTTTATTACCAAATTTTGATTGAATCACTTGAGCTAGATTATAGTCATGATTACTTATAGCAACAAGCAAATTTGAAGAGTCGTCTTTATTGAACAGCGAGCAAGAGTTTAAAAACAAAAACAACAGTAAAAATATAAAACGATTAAATCTAATCATCAATATTAATTTTACCCTCAAACTTCCTTTGTGAGAGTGTTTCAATAATTAATAAAGATCTTCGAGCTCATCTAATTCCTTGGGGTCTATTCCAATATCTTCTAATTCTTGATTAAGCAAATCTTCATCATCAAATTCTTCATCATTACTAATTTCTTCTAATTTTTGCTGAGGGCGGGGAGCTGATTGTTTTGAAGTCGGTACAGCAGAAGACCGATTAGCACCAGTATCCAAAAGCGCACTAGGATTGAGTCTTGCGGTGCTTGGTTTTTTGATATTAGTTTTATTTATTTTTATACCAAATTGATTTCCCACAATTACTAAGTTACCAGAAGCAATAGGTTTCTCACCAGGAGCCATAAGGGTGAGCTGAGAATCCATCAATAATCCAAGAGGTAAAATTCCTCCTGATTCTAATTCAATAATTTTCTGCAAGGGCATTTGCACAGATTTAAATTGTGCAGTCAATTCGACAGGCAAATCAGTCAGTAAATCTTCGTAATTAGATGTTTCTTCCATCATCTCAGTATCTATTTCATCATAATACAAATTTTCAAATTTAGGATTATCTTTTGTGGGAAGTTCAACATAAATTGTCATTTGCTCTAAATCATTTTTTTTCCAAAAGATTCTATCCGTAGAACTATTTTCAAATACAATTAAATCCCCAGCTTCAAGCCCCCTAATGTCACTTATCTTAACTTTGGACTTACCCACACTCAAATCAAGAGGTACATTTATAGATAATTGAGATGCAATCGCCAAAAAATCATATTCCTTTCTTTCTTGAATAAATTTGGTAACTATACCAGGAGGAATTCCTATGGCAAGGGCCCCAATCTCACAATTAGCTAATTCAACTAACCAAATCAAATAAGTAAAAGTTCCGTGTGAATCAGGATAGCTTAATCTCCAAAAATCTTTCCAATAATTTTCAAGCTCTACAAAAAAATTTTCAAAAATCGCAAGCTCAAGCTTAGATAATTTCTTTAGCTTAAAATCTCCATCAGGAACAGCACCAAGACTCTGTGTTAAAAGGCTCTCTATAAGCGGCTTATTGACTCTAAACTGCCCGCTGACACTAGCTCCTGTATCCCACTCAGAAACTAAACCCTTCCATGCTGTATCTTCAATATTTTTAGTAACAGCGACTAAACGACTCTTTGTGGATAAACCCCAAAAATCATTTATCATTTCATGTAATTTGTAATCATTTAAAAACCAAGGCAATAAATCATCGACCTGATTAGATCTAAAATTAGATGTTTCAAGGCCCAAAGCTTCAATCGTAGATTTTGGTCGAGTATTCATGCGTATTAATCGCCAAACTGCATATTATTTTTTTCCCAAAATCCAAGATTAAAAATAACTCAGTCAATCATCAAAATAACCTAGATCAAATTGGGGATTTCTTCTTTGATCAAAGCTTAATCTGGGTATAACAATAATAGAAAATCGCAAAAATTTCTTGCGATTATGTGGCATTGTTTAAATATGATTCTGAATTACTACGAGAAAGGTAATAAAGAGAATCCTGTAGTGGTGTTTATACATGGCAGTGCTAGCGATGCTACTGTTTGGTTAAATGAATTAAATTTAGTAGCGGCTCAAGGTTTTTATTGTATTGCTGTAGATGCGCGCGGTCACGGTGAAACACGCATTATGGAACAGCCACGCGAGCATGTGAAAATTGATATCGATTCTCATATCCACGATATAGTTCAAACTCTTAATTACTTAGAAATTTTCCCACAGCGTGAAATAACTATCGTGACACATAGTTTTGGTGGACTTGTTGCAGTTAATCTCGCTGAGCTTTATCCCAATCTTATAAAAAAACTAATCCTAGTCTGTATCCCTCCTAGATTGGTTTTCCCGATTAGTAGCTTCCTGAAGTTATTATTGGGTAAGCCACTGGATTTTATACAAAAAAACTTAGATATTTTCCAAAAAAGTCCTCTTCGATCTCGTTATAAATCATCTATTTTGACTAACGCACACGTTTTGCAAGAAATTTATAAACATGTAAAAAAATGGAATGGTTTCAGAAAAGTCCCAAGACTAAAAAATATAAAAATATTTTTTGCCGCGGGCAGATTCGATCTAGTCGCACCGGCACCGCTAATTCAACGCATGCATTTATTGACTTTTGATTCTGAGTTTGAACTTTTCAAATGGTCTGGGCATGCGCTAATGGAAGACGAACCACAAAAATTTCAAGATTGGCTTGTAAGATCGATTAAGTTTTAATTATCACCAAAAATAATGCCAAAATGCAAACGCAAAAATAAAGACAACAAGGATATAAAAACCTAATTGCATTTCGACAATGAATCTGTAAAAAGCTCTCAAAAACCAATTTTGTTGAAAAACATTTTTATAGGTCTCTCCTAGCTTGAGTTCTTGAGGAAAATCTGGACGTGTAAGAAAGAATGTATGGAGAGGCTTGATTGGATCTTCATAAATCAAAACCATTTGATGACCGAAATTTTGACCTATGACTTTATGCTCAACTTTGTTTTTTGTGGATGAATAATCCAAAAAATATTTAAAAATAAATTCGTAGTTAACCGCCTGCGCAAGAGAGTTGCCGTAATAGCAGGGCTCAAAACTATCTAATCCAGGCTTAGCACTAGCATTAAAATCCGAGCAAATTATAATCCCTGAGGGCTTTAGAAGATATAAAAAGTTTTTTATGGCCCTAAGAGCACCATAAGAATAAACGATAGTCGAAGGTTTATTAGTTTTAAAACAACTAAACAAAATATCTCTATGCTCAAGAGATAATTCTTCTTGCCAATTAATCTCTTGAAAACGAAATTTCTTTTTTAGTTTTTTGATCCAAGATTTTTTTTTGGAGATATTCTTATAATCTTGCAAACTTAAATATTTTTCAAAAAAATTATTTCCATCATAAGCAAAGATTCTAGCTGGAAGCTGATCTAGAAGATAATTGGCAAATATCGCATCAAAACTCACTCCCCCAAAAATCTCACTCGTGCCCGCTTTGCGGCTTAGAGAAATACGAGGATCCAAAACATCCAAAACCTCAAACGCCACGACTTCTTCAAAAAATTTTAATCGCTGAGATTTTTTTAGTTCTTCAATATTAACTCTTGAATAATCCGTTACAAAATATTTAAGTCTCGAAAAAAAATCTAGATTCTCATGCTCAGAAATTTCTTTGAATGCATATAAAAAATTTTTCGCAAACTCCCCGTAGCCAGAACCAACCTCAAGGATATTTATCTTGTCAGATTTATGACCTGAAGATTTTATTTGCTTAAGATTATCAATTAAAAATCTGGCCTTTTTGTAAGCCTCATAGTAATTAGATATTCCCGTAAAAGGCACTTCACCTTTTGACCAGGCTAAAAGACCGCGAGATTGAAAATAATCATTATGGATATTCCAAATAGGCGATTTATCAAATCTAATATAAGGGCCAAATTCTAGAGATTTACTCATAAATAAGAGGTTCAGAAAGCTTTTTGGGCACCAGTGAATCCTAATTTTGAATAAAAAAAAGCCCCTCAGAAAGGGGCTTTTTTGCGAGAAATAGCTTAGATGATATCGTAGCCTTTTTTGAAGCCATCAAGATCTTGATCAGCAACAAGCTCATAAAGACCAACAGTAGTAGCTGTAACAACTCTAAAAGGAAGTTTAACTACCCAAACAAGACCTTTAACTACAGAATTGCCGTCATGTGATTTTTTGCAGCACTCTTTAGTTTCTTTTGACTTGTGAGGTTGAACTCTATAATTACCACCAGCTAATACAGGGCTTACTGTAAAAACTGCTATTAACGCGATTAACAATGTTTTTTTCATACTCAAATGAGTATAGAACTTTAGAGGGGCTTTGTAAATGGTTTTATAATTCTTTAAGGATAGTTAAATCTTCGGGGCGTCATCGCATTATCAAACCCTAAAGTGGCACTTTAGTGTTATTTAAGAGTTCGCTGAAAAACGAAGTTTTGATGCGGAATCCGCCTAACAAAAATATTAAGGATCCACTCCCTGAGCCAAGATTTTCTCTTGGCTCAGGGTTGGAAAATCGACGAAGTCGCATTTTTCAGTGGATCCTTAATCTTCTCTAAATAGCACTCAAGATGCGTGCTGTAGAATTCTACTAGCTCTTGTATTAGGTCATTTTTATGCGGAAAATAATAATGAATGCTGGCTTTTTTGATTTTGAGCTTATTTGCTATATCCTGGTAGCTAACATTGTTCACGCCTTACTCTTGAATTAAATCCTTAGATATTTCAAGAATTTTTTGCTTGGTTTTCATCTTAATAATTAATATACCACGAATATATTATATTCTACCTACT